>DASQWP010000053.1:0-20795 GCA_035640195.1 Gaiellaceae bacterium
GAGCGCCACTTCGATGTGGTCGTGACCACCGACATGACCGAGCTGCACAAGCCGCATCCCGAGCCTGTGCTGAAGGCGCTGGAGCTACTCGGTGCCGACCCCGCGGGGACGGCTTTCGTCGGCGACTCCCCCTTCGACGTCGCGGCCGGCAAGGCGGCCGGCGTCTTCACGGTCGCCGTCACCTGGGGAAACATCCATCCCGTCGAGCGGCTCGAAGAGGCGGGCGCCGACCTGATCGTCCGGACGCCCGAGGAGCTCCTCGATGGCCTCTAAGGGCGTCGAGAAGCGGGCTGCGGAGCTCCGCGAGCTCGTCGATCACCACAACTATCGCTACCACGCGCTCGACGACCCCGAGATCTCGGACGCCGAGTACGACCGCCTCTACGACGAGCTCCGCGGCCTCGAGGACGAGCATCCCGAGCTCGTCACGCCGGACTCGCCTACCCAACGAGTCGGCGCCTCCCCCTCGGAGAAGTTCCCCAAGGTCGAGCACCTCGTTCCCATGGGCTCGCTCGAGAAGGTGACGACCGCCGAGGCCCTCGAGAAGTGGGCCGACGACGTCCGCAAGCGTCTCGACTCGGAAGAGCCGGTCGCCTACGTGACGGAGCCGAAGATCGACGGCTCGGCCGTCTCGCTCCTCTACGAGCGCGGCACACTCGTCCGCGGGGCGACGCGTGGGGACGGCGCCCGCGGCGAAGAGGTGACCCCCAACCTGCGCACGATCAAGGCGATCCCGCTCAGGATGCGCCCCCTGGACGGCGACCCGCCGCCGGCTGCGCTCGAGGTGCGGGGCGAGGTGTACTTCCCGATCAGCGCCTTCAACCGGCTCAACGAGCGGCTCGTGGCCGAGGGCAAGAAGACCGCGCCAAACCCGCGCAACGCGGGGGCCGGGTCGCTGCGGCAGCTCAATCCGAAGATCACGGCCGAGCGCGAGCTCTCGATCTGGGTCTACGGGGTGGGCCATGCGGAAGCGACCGACTTCGACAGCCAGTGGGAGATCCTCCGCTGGCTTCGCGAGCGGGGATTCCGGACGAATCCGTACGCGCGACGGCACGAGTCGCTCGAGTCCGTGGCGACCGAGTGCGCGACCTGGGAGACGAAGCGCCTGGAGCTCGACTACGAGATCGACGGCATCGTGATCAAGGTCGATTCGCTCGACCAGCAGCGGCGGCTCGGCGCCCTGCACGGGCGGCCGCGCTGGGCCCGCGCCTTCAAGTGGGCGCCCATGACGGCCGAGACGAAGCTCCTCAAGATCCACATCCGCGTGGGGCGCACGGGCAACCTCAACCCGTGGGCCCAGCTCGAGCCCGTCGAGGTCGGCGGCGTCACGGTCTCGACGGCGACCCTCCACAACGAGGAGGACATCAACCGCAAGGACATCCGCGAGGGCGACATCGTGATCGTGCAGCGCGCCGGCGACGTCATCCCCCAGGTGGTGGGCCCCAGGCTTCCGCACGCCCGTGGGACGAAGCGGTTCAAGATGCCGAGCCGTTGCCCGCTCTGCGGCACGGAGATCGTGAAGCCCGAGGGCGAGGTCATGCACCGGTGCCCCAACCCGAAGTGCGAGTCGCGCGGGCTCGAGACGCTCATCCACTGGGTCATGGCCGCGATGGACATCGAGGGCGTCGGCGAGCTCATGGTGCGGCGCCTCTGGCGCGAGGGCCTCCTGACCGGCATGCCGGACCTCTACCGGCTGACGAAGGAGCAGCTCCTCGCTCTCGACGGGTTCGGGGAGATCTCGGCTGCGAACGCTCTCGAGTCGATCGAGCGGTCCAAGGAGCAGCCGTTCAACCGCGTCCTCTTCGGGCTCAACATTCCGCACGTCGGCTGGGTGACGGCTCAGAACCTCGCACGGCACTTCGGCGAAGTCGACCGGCTGACGGCCGCGAGCCAGGAGGATGTCCAGGAGGTCGAGGGAATCGGGCCCGACCGGGCCGAGGCGATCGTCGAGTGGTTCGCGGACGCGGAGAACCGGAAGCTGGTGGCCGAGCTGCGGAGTCTGGGGCTCCGCTTCGAGCTGGCGCAGGCCGAGCGACCGGTCGAGGGCCCGCTCACGGGGAAGAGCTTCGTGATCACGGGCACGCTCGAGCGCTGGTCCCGCGAGGACGCCAAGGAGGCGCTCGAGGCTAAGGGGGCGAAGGTGACCGACTCCGTCTCGAAGAAGACGGCGGGGCTCGTCGTCGGCGAGGGCCCCGGCTCGAAGCTCGAGAAGGCGCGCCGCGCGGGCGTCGAGATCCTCGACGAGACGGCCTTCGAGAAGCTCGTGGTCTAGCCGGCCGCGCCGGCGAGGATCTGCGCGAAGCGATCCTGCGCCCGACGGGCGTACCACCACGGAATCGGCCGCCCGTTCTGGAGGATGGAGAAGACGTAGCGCGTGCCCGCGTAGCCGGAGAGGCTCGACGCCCTCTGCGTCGTCCCCGTCTTGGCCCGCACCGTGCGGTAGGCCGGCTCGCGCCGCATCCGGTCCTCGAGCGTCCCGTCGACGCCCGCGACCGGAAGGGAGCGGGCCCAGGCACGCCCGATGGCAGGGTCGCTCCAGCCCGAGATGAGCATTGCGGCGATCGCTCGCGCGGTCAGACGGTCGTGAACCGAGAGCCCCGAGCCGTCGACGATGCGAACCCCGCCGAGCGGGACGCCGCGGCGGCGCAGGACCCCGCGGACGACGCGACTGCCCCGGTTGGTCGTGCCCGCCCCGCGGAACCTCGCTCCCAGGTGCTTGACGAGCATCTCGGCGTAGAAGTTGTCGCTCCGCTTGTTCATCGAGCGGACGAGTCGCGCAAGCCGACCCGAGACCACCGATCCGAGCGCTGTCGCACGTGCCGGCGTCCTGCCGCCTCGAACGCCGCGGGGAACCTTGACGCCGGCAGCCTTCAGCGCTTTCCGGAAGGCGACCCCGGCGGCGCGGGCCGGATTGTCCACCGTGCGCCCGCCCACCTTGCCCCGGGCGACGACCAGCGCCGACAGCGGCGGCGACTCGACCTTGTACCACGACGGCTTCCAGCCTGGGCAGATTCGCCGGGCGTCATAGTAGGTCTCGTCCCAGATGATCCGGCCGGTCACCTTGCGAATGCCGAGCGCCCTGACTTTCCGGGCGAGCCTGCGCAGATCGCCTCGCGCGAGGGAGGGATCGCCGTAGCCCTTGAGGATCAGGCGCCCACGCCAGGTAGAGCTGCTCCGGCTTCCGACTCCGAAGACCTTCGTCGGGATGCGGTAGACGGAGCCGAGTCGGTCGAGCGCGGCGAGGGCCACGGCCAGCTTCTGGTTCGAGGCAGGCTCGAGCGACCTCGAGCGATGCAACCCGTACACCGTGCGGCCGGTGCGGAGGTTGATCACGAGCGCGCCCGTCTCCGCCCGCGAGACTCCTCGAGCCTGGAGAGCGCGGTCGAGGCGGTCGCGGAGGCCTGCCTCGGCGGCCGGCGCGGCCGCGGCGGCCTGGGCCGAGAGCACGACGAGGCCGAGGGCAAGGGCCCGCTTCAAAAGATGGGCCTCGCCGTCGGGGAGGATAGGACGTCCGGCCCTTGGAGACGGCGGCCGTCCGTGGTTGTGTTCTCCGGGCGTTCCAAATGAACGAAGACCTCCCTGCCCTCTTCGACCGTATCCGTTCGCTCCTGAACGGCCACGGGAGCGATGCCCCGCCTCCTCGGACCGAGGAGGTAGAGCATACGCTGACCGACGGATATGCCCGCGCGCTCGCGCTCGAGGGCGAGCGCCTGCGGACCGAGCGGCGCATCCGGGCGCTGGCCGGCGACGTCGAGCACGTCCCCGAGCTCCGCGCGCTCAAGTCGCGCCTCGGAAGCCTGGACGCCGACCTGAGCCGGCTCCGGGCTCTGCTCCGAGTGCTCGCGGCTACCCGCTAGGGCTCCGTCTAGACGATCCCGCTTCGGACGGCGTAGACGGCCGCCTGGATGCGATTCTCGATCTGCAGCTTCATGAGGATGTTCGAGATGTGGTTCTTGACCGTCTTGGGGCTGATGAAGAGCTCACGCGCGATCTCCGCGTTGTCCTTGCCGTTGGCGATGAGGCGGAGCACCTCGAGCTCGCGGTCGGAGAGCTCGGCCAGGATCGTCGCAGCCGCGCCCGTGTCGGTCGTCTGCGCGCGCAGACGCTGGAGGAGCTTGACGGCGATCTGCGGGGAGATGAGCGACTCGCCGCCTGCCGCGGCTCGGATCCCGGCGATGAGCTGGTCGATGGAGGAGTCCTTGAGCAGGTAGCCGCAGGCGCCGGCCATGACGGCGTTCATGACGTCGTCATCCTCCACTGAGATGGTCAGGACGACCACGCGCGTCAGGGGCGACGCGCCGGTGATCCGGCGGGTGGTCTCGACGCCGGTCAGCCCCGGCATGTTCAGGTCCATGATCACGACGTCGGGCGCGAGCTCGCCGACGAGCCTGAGCGCGACCTGGCCGTTCTCCGCCTCGCCGACGACCTGCAGGCCCTGTTCCTCGAGCAGCGTGCGCAGACCCGTGCGAAAGAGGTCGTGGTCGTCGACGAGCAGCACCCTCAGCTCCTCGAGCTGTTTCCCGGCGTGGCGTTCCTCGGCTACGGGCGTAGCGTTCACCCCTCCCTCTGGGCCGCTGGGGAGCCCGTGGATTCTAGATGGTCCCGGTTAGTACAGCGTGATCGTGACCGTGCGCCGCCCCCACTGGAGCGCCTGGGCGCACGAAGGGAACCAGACGTCGATGATCGCGCCCTTGACCGCGGACCCCGTGTCGGCCGCCACCCCTTCGCCGTAGCCGGGGACGAACATCTTCGTGCCGAGCGGGATGACCGCCGGATCCACGGCGACGACTCCCCAGCCGGTCGGGATCCCGGTCGCCGTCGTCCCCCGCAGGCAATACCCGGTCGACTGGACGGTCATGCGGGAGCCGCTCGGCGACGCCACGGTCGTGACCGCGGGCGAGGCGGCGGGAGTCGGTGCCGGGGCCGGAGCGGCCTGGACTGCCGGCGCCGGCGCGGAGACCTCTGCCGAGCGAGCCTCGGCTGCCGCGGCCTGGTCCACCAGCCCGGCGATACGCCGCTCGTTCAGAGCCTGCTCCTCGCGCAGCCCCGTGAGGTAGGCCGAGCGCTCCGCGTGCGTCTCCGCCAGGGACGAGCGCGTCGCCCCTGCCTCGGCGACGAGCCGGGCGAGCTCGGCGCGACGCTCGGCCAGCTCTCGCAGCGAGCCCTGGAGCGTCCGGCGAGACTCGCGCACCTGGCCGACGATCTGGCCGTCGTCTGCGGCAAAGCGGTTGAGGCCGTCGAGCGCCGAGAGCGCGTCGTCGAGCGACTCGGCGCCCAGGAGCACGGCCAGCGGGTCGATATCTCCCTCGACGTACAGGGTCTGAAGCCGAGAGGCGAGCCGCCGCTCGGCCTCGGCCAGGCCCGCCCGGGCGATCGCGAGCCCCCGGCGGGCCGAGTCTTCCGCCTCCTCCACCTCGTCCTGCCGCCGCTCGAGCTCCGCCACGCGCGCTTCGGCACGGGCCAGGCGGGTCTCGAGCGAGTAGAGCTCGAGCAGGGCCTCGTGCGCCCCGGACGCCAGGCCGCGGTTCTCGGCACGGAGTCGCTCGGCCTCCGCCCTCAGGTCGCCGGGGTCGTCGCTGAAGGCCAGGGAGGGTGCGAGCAGCGCGGCGAGAGCCGCCGCCCCCGCTGCCCAACGAGCCCGCCGCGATGTCGAACTCGCGCGCACGAGCGGAGCAGCCTAACAGGCGTCGTGGAGAGCCGCCGCACCCCGAAGGCCCCGTCGCCGAGGCGTTTGCCGCCGTCCAGGAGCCTTGTTAGAGTCCGCGCCTTGTGACGGCGCACTGCCCAGTGAGCTCGTCCGCCGTGCCCCCCACTCGGAGGTAGGCATCCGACCGAGAAGACGACACGCGATCCTCGCCGTGCTCCTGTTCGCAGCGGCGCTTCCGCTCGCCGGGCCTGCGACGCCGCAGCCGACGATCGAGTCGAAGGAGGCGGAGGCACAGCAGGTCCTGGCTCAGATCCAGCAGATCGACGCCGAGCTCGGCCACGCGGTCGAGGCCTACAACGCGGCGGAGATCGAGCTCGACCGCATCCGCGCCGAGCAGAAGGTGAACGAGCGCCGGCTCGAGATCGCCCGCTCGAACTTCTCGCAGGCGCAGACCAACCTCGACGCGCGCCTGGTCGAGCTCTACACCGCAGGTGAGTCCGACCTCCTCGAGGTGATGCTCGGCGCGTCGAGCCTCGAGGAGCTTCTCGACCGCATCGACACCGCCAGTCGGGTGTCGGCGGAGGACAGCCAGATCGTCGAAGAGGTCAAGACGTTCCGCGCCGAGATGAAGCGGCGGGAGGAGGAGCTCGCCCGGGCGCAGGAGCGGCAGGAGGCCGTGGTCGCGGAGCGGGCCGCCCGGCGAACGGCCATCGAGGGGAAGCTGGCCGAGCGCGAGCGCCTCCTGTCCTCGATCAAGAGCGAGATCGAGCGCATGAAGGCGGCCGAGGCGGCGAGGCAGCGGCGCCTCGAGGCGCAGGCGCGTGCGAGGCTCGAGGCCCAGCCGCCGCCGAGCGCGCCTGCGGTCGTCTCGACGACCAGCGCGCCGCCCGCGCAATACGGCGGCGTCGTCGGCATCGCGATGCAGTACCTCGGCACGCCCTACGTGTGGGGCGGTGCCTCCCCGAGCGGCTTCGACTGCTCCGGCTTCGTCATGTACGTCTATGCCAAGGTGGGCGTCTCCCTGCCGCACAACGCGGCCATGCAGTACGGCTATGGGAGCGCGGTCTCGCGCTCGCAGCTCCAGCCCGGCGACCTCGTCTTCTTCAACGGCCTCGGCCACAACGGGATCTACATCGGCGGCAACCAGTTCATCCACTCGCCGCACACGGGCGACGTGGTCAAGATCTCGAGCCTCAGCGGCTGGTACGACAGCACCTTCTACGGCGCCCGCCGCCTGTAGCTCTCCACACCGTCCCGCGAGCCCTTGGCTCGACGTGTCGTGGGCCTCTCGCTAGAAGCTCGGGCAGGGGCGCGGTCCGACGGCGCGGCCGAGCCGCTTGCGCATGCGCACGCGCGTTCCGTCTCCGGTGGAGGCGAGCTCCACGTCGTCGACGAGCGCGAACATAAGGGGGATGCCCCGGCCGCCCTCCGACTCGAAGTCCGAGAGCGTGGGGTCGCGAACCTCGAACGCGCCCTGGTTGCGCACCTCCACCTCGATGGCGTCGTCGCGCGGGCGCACGGCCACGTCGACCGGACGGCCGTCCTGCGAGCCCAGGATCGCGTTGGTAAGCGCCTCGGTCGCCGCGACCTTGAGCTCGAAGAGCTCGTCCTCGCCGAGCCCGAAGCGCCTTCCGAGGTCCTCGAGCGCGGCTCGAAGCGCCCGCGTAGGGGCGGGATCGTCGCGCAGGGTGACGCGAACGGAGGGCGTCGTCTGTCGCATGAACCCCCAGACTTGCGTTCCGGACTCCTGGAGGCTACCCGGAGGGATAGGCGCCGAAACGGCGGGACCGGCAGGGAAGCGGCGCTACGCGCAGAATTCGTCGGTTCTTCCGATACGCTAGCTCGACTCCCATGCGCACGATCTGGAACGGATCCTTGAACTTCGGCCTGGTCAACATCCCGATCGGGCTGGCGGTCGCGCAGCAACGCAAGGACATCGCCTTCCGCACGCTGCACCGGGAATGCGGCACGCCGATCAAGCAAAAGCGCTGGTGCCCCCACCACGAGCGCGACGTCGAGGCGGACGAGCTCGTCAAGGGCTGGGAGTTCTCCAAGGGGCAGTTCGTGTTCGTCGAGGACTCGGATCTCGAGGCGGTCGCGCTCCAGCGGTCCCAGTCGATCGACATCGCCAAGTTCGTCCCGATGGCCGAGGTCGATCCGCTCTACTTCGACCGCACGTACTACCTCGCGCCGGCGGGCGCGGTCGCGCAGCGACGCCCCTACGTCCTCCTGCTCAAGGCCATGCAGGAGGCCGGGATGGGCGCGATCGGGTCGTTCGTCCTCTGGGGCAAGGAGAACCTCTGCCTCATCAGGCCGCTCGGCGACTCGCTCGCCCTGGAGACGCTCTTCTTCGCCGAAGACGTCCGCTCCCGCGCCGAGATCGACGAGGCCGTGGCCGAGACGGAGGTGAACGAGCCGGAGCTCGAGATGGCGCGCCAGCTCGTGGAGAGCCTCGTCGGCGAGTTCGACCCGGAGGAGTTCGAGAACGCCTACAGGCGCGAGTTGCGCGCGATGCTGGAGGCGAAGCTCGCGGGCGAGGAGATCGCCGTCCCGGAGCCGGCCGCGCCGGCACCGGTGATCGACCTCATGGATGCGCTCAAGCAGAGCGTCGCGCAGGCCCAGAAGGACAAGGCCCCGGCGCGGAAGAAGCCGTCGGCCGGGAAGAAGCGCTCGGCCGCGCGGGCCCGCTGACTAGATGTTTGGCCGGTGGTTGGCGTGCTCGTCGGGGACGGGTGCGACCAAGCCGGGCGTCGTGATCGTCCGCAGGCCGTACCAGTCAGTACGGGCAAGGGCGAGCGCGGCGATCCGGCGCCGCGTCGCGGCCGCCATCCGTGAGTGCGGCAATCGCCGGTCAAGCATCTGCCTACGCCGCCGTCTGGCCTGCGTTCGCCGCCGCGAGGTGCGCCTGGAACAGGGTCTTGTCGATCTTGCCCTGGTAGATCGGGATCGACTCCTCGATGCAGAGGCGGATGACCTCCTGCCGGTCGATTCCCAGCTCCTTCGACAGCTCCTCGGGCGTCAGGTGGTTTGCCACGTGGGCCTCCTCTCCTAGGGCGCAAAAAAGCCCGCCGGCAGGGCTCGGGCGGGCTCGCTACGCGGTTCGATGTCTCTCGCGGGGCTCAAAGGCTCCGCGCTCCTTTCCAGACCATGCTCACAGGATACGGTGACTGGGTGACCCCGGCAACGCTCATGCGCGGCTTCCGGCCGCACGTTGCGGAGATTGCCGGCATCCGGACGCGCTACTGGGTCGGTGGCGAGGGTCGGCCTCTGATCCTCGTCCACGGCCTGGGCGGGGCGGCGTACAACTTCACCGAGCTCGGGCCCCTGCTCGCGCGCCGCCACAGGGTTCTGATCCCCGACCTGCCCGGCCACTGCGGCACGGAGCCGCTTCCCGCGGTCGAGGGTCTCGGCGACCTCGCCGGGCACGTGGTGCGTATCGCCGAGCGCGAGGAGATGCTGCCCGCCGCCGTGCTCGGCTACTCGATGGGCGGCGTCGTCGCGCTCCGCCTGGCGGTCGCCTGGCCCGAGCACACCTCGGCGCTCGCTCTCATCGCCCCGGCCGGCATCGTCTCGCTCACCCGGCGAGCAGAGATCTGGATGACCGTCGTCGGCGTCCTCCGGCCGGCGAGGCACGCCGCACGTCTTCGCCGCCTGATCGCGCGCCGCCCGCTCCTGCGCTATCCCGTGTTCGGCTACTGGGGGGCCCAGGATCCCGCCGCGCTCTCGCCCGAAGGCGTGCTCGGCCTGCTCGAAGGGCCCCCGCACCACACCGACGTCGGCGCGGCGGGGCGGGCGCTCGTCAAGGACGACCCGCGACCCGACCTCGAACGCGTGCGCTGCCCGACGCTGCTCCTGTGGGGCGCCCGCGACCGGCTCGTGCCGCTCGCGGACGGCTTCGAGTACGCACGGCGCTTGCGCTGTCCGATCCGCACGCTTCCGGCGGCCGGCCACCTCGTAGTCGGGGAGCAGCCGGAGGCCTGCGCGGAGCTCGTGGCGACCTTCCTAGACGGGGTTGGGGAGGTCGACGAACTCCCAATCGAGGCCGAGCTCCTCGGCGAGCTTCGCCGCGAGCGCGCGGACGCCTAACGTCTCCGTCGCGTAGTGCCCGGCGGCGACGAAGTGCACGCCGGCCTCCTTGGACGCATGCTTGGTCGGCTCGTCGGCCTCGCCGGTCACGAAGCAGTCGTAGCTCTCGGCCGCCGCGTCCGCCAGGTAGCGCGCCGCGCCGCCTGAGCAGACGGCCACGCGCTCGACGAGCTCGGGCCCGTAGGAGAAGACGAGCGGCATCTGCCCGAGCCGCTCCTGCACACGCGCCGACAGCTCGCTGACGGGAAGCGCCTCCGCGAGGCGGCCGCCGAAGCCCAGGCCGTCGGCGAAACGGCGCTCGCGCTGGACCCCGAGCTCCCCGGCGAGGAGCGCGTTGTTGCCCACCTCGGGATGGGCGTCCAGCGCGAGGTGGTAGGCGGCGAGCGTCAGGTCGGCGTCGAAGAGCGCCCGCAGCCGCTCCCGCAGCACCGGCCCGACGACGCGCGGATCCCGGTCCCAGAAGAGGCCGTGGTGGACGAGGACGAGCTGGGCCCCCGCCCCGGCGGCCCGCTCGAAGAGCTCGCGCGAGGCCGAGACGCCGCACACGATCTTCCGCACCTCGTCCGCGCCGGCCACCTGGAGCCCCACCGGCCCGTAGTCCGGATAGGAGGCCACGTCGAGGTACTCGTCCGCCCAGGCGATGATGTCGTCCCGCGAGGCCATTTCGATAACCTATTCGCGCTTCGGGGTGTAGCGCAGCCTGGTAGCGCGCGCCGTTCGGGTCGGCGAGGTCCCCGGTTCAAATCCGGGCACCCCGATTACACATGGGGAAACCATGTTTCCCCATGAGCCCCCTTCTTCCCGGGCGCGGGCGGGTCGTTACGCCGCGGCAAGCCGCCGGTGGACGATCGCCGTGCACTCGTCCTCGACGTAGTCCATGCCGGCCCGCTCGGCGACCGCCCGTGCCTCGACGGAAACGATTCCGAGCTGGAGCCAGAGCGCGCCGGCCCCCGCCTCGACCGCCTCCTCGGCCACAGCCGGGCAGAACTCGGGCCGGCGGAAGACGTCCACGAGGTCGACCCGCTCGTCGATCTCGGCCAGCGAAGGGACGCGCGGGACGCCTAGGATCTCCGGCGGCCCGCTCGGGCGCACCGGAATCACGCGGTAGCCGTGCTCGAGCAAGTAGCGCATGACGCCGTGGCTCGGCCGCCACGCCTTCGGCGAGGCGCCGACGAGCGCGATCGTGCGCGCTTCCGCGAGGATCTCCTCAGGGCTTCTCACGCCCCCAGGCTATCCTGAGCACCATGGCCGACCTCTTGCGCGTCGCCTGCGTGCAGCTCAACGCGTCCGCCTCGAAGGCCGTCAACCTCGAGCGCATGGAGACCCTCGTCGCGCGGGCGGCGGCGGGCGGCGCCGAAGTCGTCGTCCTGCCCGAGAAGTGGAACGGGATCGGCGCGCCCGACTTCCTGCGGGAGATCGCCGAGCCGCTCGAGAGCGGGGAGACGTTCGCGGCGATGGCCGAGTGGGCCCGGCGGCATGGGATCACGCTCGTGGGAGGCTCCGTGGCCGAGCGGAGAGAGGGGCGGGACAAGCTCTCGAACACCTGTGCGGTCTTCGACCCGCAGGGGGACCTCGCCGCCGTCTACCGCAAGATCCACATGTTCGACGTGGAGGTGGGCGGCCATGTCTACCGGGAGTCGGAGGCCGAGGAGCCGGGCGAGGGGCCGGTCGTGTGCGAGGCCGAGGGCTGGAACGTCGGTCTGACGGTTTGCTACGACCTCCGCTTTCCCGAGCTGTACCGGATCCTCGCCGTCGAGGGGGCCGAGCTCGTCACCGTGCCGGCCGCGTTCACGCTCTACACGGGGAAGGACCACTGGGAGCTCCTGCTCCGCGCCCGCGCCGTCGAGAACCAGTGCTACGTGGCCGCCCCCAACCAGTGGGGCTCGCACGCGGACGGCAGGGCCGCCTACGGACGCACCTCCATCGTCGATCCGTGGGGGGTCGTCCTCGCGCAGGCGGCCGACGAGGACACGGTCGTCGCGGCCGAGCTCGACCGCACGCGGATGGAGCGGGTCCGCAGCAGCCTGCCGTCGCTCGCCAACCGCCAGCCCGCCGCCTACCGGTGGCCGGCGGAGGTGTAGGCGGGGCGGCCCGGCAGCTCGAGGCCGTCCTCTTCGACGTCGACTTCACGATCGCCAAGCCCGGCCCCCTGCTCGGGCCTGTGGGCTACCGGGACGCGGGCGAGCGCTTCGGCCTCACGCTCGACCCGGAGCGGTACGCGGAGGCGCGGGCGGCGGCGGTGGCCGACCTCGAGCACCACCCCGAGCTCGAGCACGACGAGGCGATCTGGGTCCGCTTCACAGAGGACATCGTCCGCGGCATGGGCGGGGAGGGGGAGCAGGTGCGCTCCGTGGCCGAGGCCATCACCGAGGGATGGCTTCACGCCGGCAACTTCGAGCTCTACGAGGATGCCCTTCCTGTTCTCGAGCTCCTGCGCCGGAGCCGGATGAAGATCGGCCTCGTCTCGAACACGAGCCGGGACCTGGATGCCTTCATCCGCCACTTCGTGCTCGACGTCGACGCCTGGATCTCCTCGGGCACGCACGGGAAGGTGAAGCCGAGCCCGACGATCTTCCGCGCCGCGCTCGCCTTGCTCGAGGTCGACCCGGAGGCTGCCGCCATGGTCGGCGATTCGCTCCTCGACGACATCGAAGGCGCCCGGGCGCTCGGCATGCAAGCGTTCCTGCTCGATCGGGAGGGGCGCTATCCGGACGTCCCCGACGCTCTGCCGAACCTCCTGGAGCTTCCGGCCGCGCTGGGGCTCGAGGGCCATGCGACGTAGTCGGCTCCAGCCCGTCGGCGCCGCGCCGGAGGTCACGCGCGCGGCCGCCCCGGGGTCGCTCGTCTGGGTGCTCGGCTTCGGCGCCTTCGGCCTCGCGTGGTCGATCACGACGGTGGCCGCCTACCTGCCGCCCGTCCTCGAGCGGTTCACCGAGTCGAGCACCCTGATCGGCCTCGTGCTGGCCGCCGAGGGCGTCTTCGCCTTCTTCCTCCCGCTGCTCGTGGGGCCGATGAGCGACGCCACGCAGACCTCGCTGGGACGGCGGCGGCCCTACATGCTCCTGGCGCTCGTACCGATGGGCGCCGCGCTCGCGGCCGTCGCGTTCATGGGCAGCCTGGAGGCGACGGCGGTCGCGCTCTTCGGCTTCTTCTTCGCGTACTACCTCTACGAGCCGCCGTACCGCGGCCTCTATCCGGACTGCCTTCCGGCGGGGCAGTTCGGGCGGGCACAGGGCGTCCAGCATCTCTTCCGAGGCGCCGCGCTGGGGGGCGCGCTCGTCGGCGGAGGCTTCCTGCTCGGCGTCTGGGAGCCGTTCCCGTTCGTGCTCGCGGCGGGCGTGACGCTGGTCGCGTGCGGCGCGGTCATCGTTCTCGTCCGGGAGCCGCCGCACCCGGAGCGGGCGTACGCCCGGCTGCGAACCTACCTGGCCGCACCGTGGCGTGTTGTCCGGCGGGACAAGAACGTGCGCCGCTTCCTGATCGCGAACACCGCGTGGGAGGCGACCTTCGCGGGCATGCGTACGTTCGTCGTCCTCTACATCATCGTCGGGCTCGACCAGCCGCTCCACGTCTCCTCGGTCGTGCTCGCGGTGGTCGCGGCAGGTTATGTGACCGCGGCCGCGCTCTCGGGCCTCTTCGCCGACAGGTTTCGTCTCGGGCACGTGATCCTCGGCGCGTCCTGGGTCTACGGGCTCGGGCTCCTCTCGGCCGGGTTCGCGCAGACCTGGCACTGGTGGTTCTACGCCTGGATCGCGCCGGTGGCCGTGGCGGGCGGCATCGTGATGACGCTCTCCTGGGGGCTGCTCTTCAAGATCATGCCGCCGGGCGACCGCGGCACCATCACGGGCCTGGCCACGACCACGAAGGGCATCGGGCTCGTGGTCGGGCCCCTCGCCGCCGGCGCCGCGATTGACATCTTCCACACCCACCTCGAGTCGACCGACGGCTACGCGGCGCTCTGGCCCACCGTCGCCGTGCCCGTGCTCGCCGTCATTCCGCTCGTCGCGCTGCTCGCCGAGGCGGAGGGCTCTACAAGCAGGGAGAGCGCCCCGGCCTGACGAGGCCGAAGCCCCACACCTCCTCCTCGTACGCGTAGAAGACGCTCTGCGCGTCCTCCTCCTCGCGGATGAGGGCGGAGTAGCCGCGGCAGGCGCGCTCGTCGAGCTCCCCGTAGGTCGCCCCGATCTCACCGGCGGACGCGCCGAGCTCGAGCCCCTCGGGCGTGAGCCAGCCGTCCGGCTGCCAGAGCGTGAACGCGTGCACGACGCGACCCCGCTCGAGGACGACGCCCTTCCCCTGCGGGTGGAAGGGACGTTCGTTGAAGTACCAGGTCTCCGCGGCGCAGCTCCTGCAGACGCCGTGCCGCACGCCCCAGGTCGCGAGCACCTCGGCCCGGGTCATCCCGAGCTCGACGCCGGCGAGGCTCCGCCCGGGGACGAACTCCCCACCGGTGCCACCCGCTCCGGCCGCAGACTCCCCAGCCGCAGCAACCGCGACGCAGAGCACGAGCGCCGCCGCGAGCACGGCCGCCGCGACGAGCTTGTGCTTCACGCGCATGCGATTGGCGCCTCAGCGGGAGCGCGCGAGGAGGGCCGGCGCCCACGAGGCGAGCGGGGAGACGTCGCCGTCGCGGCCGTTCAGGTTGCGGTAGCCGAGCGCGTGCTCGGCCTGCATCAGCTTGTGGATCTGCGTCGTCCCCTCGTAGATGAGGGGCGCGCGCGCGTTCCGGAAATAGCGCTCGATCCCGTACTCGGCCGAGTAGCCGTACGCGCCGTGCACCTGGATTGCGAGGTGGGCGGCGCGGAAGGCGCTTTCCGTCGCGTGCCACTTCGCCAGGCTCGTCTCCCGCGTGTTGCGGACGCCGCGGTCCTTCAGCCACGCGGCCTGCATGACGAGGAGCTTCGACGTCTCGTAGCCGAGCACCATCTCCGCGATCATGTCCTGGACGAACTGGTTCTTGCCGATCGGCTTCCCGAAGGTCTCCCGCTCGCGCGCGTACTCGACCGAGCGCTCGAGGCAGGCGCGGATGACGCCGCAGGCGCCGGCGGCGACCGTGAAGCGGCCCTGGTCGAGCCCGTACATGGCGATCTCGAAGCCCTGGCCCTCCTCGCCGACGAGGTTCTCGGCCGGAACCTCCACGTTCTCGAAGAAGAGCTCGCCGGTCGATCCCGCCCAGATGCCGAGCTTGTTCTCCGTCTCCTGCGCCGAGACCCCGGGCCACTCCCGCTCGACGACGAAAGCCGAGATGCCCTTGTGCTGCGCCTCGGGATCGGTCTTGGCGAAGACGAGCGCATGGTCGGCGACGGCCGCGTAAGAGATCCAGTTCTTCTGCCCGTTCAGGACGTAGCCGTCCCCCTGGGCGCGGGCCGTCGTGCGCATGGCGGCCACGTCGGAGCCCGCCGCCGGCTCGGTCAGCCCGAAGCAGGCGAGCTTCTCGCCGCGGGCCTGCGGCGCCAGGTACCGCTCCTTCTGCTCCTCGCTCCCGTAGCGGAGGAGGGCGAGCGAGTTGAGCCCGACGTGCACGGAGATGAGCGTGCGGAAGGCCGCCTCCCCGCGCTCGATCTCCTCGCAGGCGAGCGCCTCGGAGACGAAGTCCATCCCCGCGCCGCCGTGCTCCTCGGGGATGACGATGCCGAGCAGGCCGAGCTCGGCCATCCCCTCGATCACCCCCATGTCGAGGTGGTGGTTGACGTCGTTCTCGATCGCGTTCGGCAGGATCCGCTCGTCCACGAACTGCCGGACTGTCGCCTGCACCTCGCGCTGCTCGGCGGAAAGCTCGAGATCCACGGCCCGTAGTGTATGTCCGGACGTGGGTCTCGCTGCGCTCTTCCAGGCTGCCCTGGCGCTCGTCACCGCGCCCGCCCCGAACCCGCCGCCGGAGCCGCTCGCGCGGCTGACGCCGCGGGAGAAGGCGGCCCTCGTCGTCGTCTCCGGTCTGCCCGCTCCGAGGGGCGTCGGCGGCGTGATCGTCCGCCGCTGGGACCGGGATGCGCCTCGGCCGCCGGATGCGCTCGTCTTCGTCGACCAGGAGGGCGGGGACGTGCGAGCCTTTCCGCAGTTGCCGCCGGCCTCCTCCGCCTCCGCGTTCACCAGCGGGCGGGCCGCGGTCGCGGCGGGACGCGCGACCGGCCGGGCCCTCCGGGACGCGGGCGTGCACGTCGACCTCGCGCCGGTCGTCGACCTCGACACGGGCCCGCTCGGCTCCCGCCACTTCCAACGCCCCGCGCTCGCCGTCGCCTTCGCGCGCGGGCTGGAGCAGGGAGGGGTCGCGGCGTGCCCGAAGCACTTCCCCGGGCTCGGCTCCGCGCCGATTACGACCGACGCGCGGCCGCGCGTCCCCGCCCGCGTGCTGCGGCGCGAGCTCGACGGCTTCCGGGCCGCGGTCGACGCCGGCGTGGACTGCGTGATGACGAGCCATGCGCTCTACGACCGCTTCCGCGGGCGCCGCGGCCTCACGACGCGGGAGACTTATCGCCTGCTTCGCCGCCTCGGCTTCGAGGGCGTGGCGATCACAGACTCGCTCAGCGTCGTCCGGGGCCGCTGGCCGGTCCGTTGGGCCCGTCGGGCCGCGCTCGCCGGCGCCGATCTCCTCCTCTTCACGAGCCCGGACGACGCCCGCCGGGCGATCCGCGCTCTCGTCCCGCTCGCCCGGAAAGGGCTCCTGGACGAGCACGTGAGGCGTGTCCGAGACCTGCGCCGCTCATGGGCCAGTTTCCGGCCCATGAGCGTGTGGAGGGGGTGAGGGGGAACCGGGAGGTTCCCCCTCTGAATCGAAGAAGGGGGCTCGTGGGGGCGAGCCGGAGGCGAGCGACGATCTCTTGGGCTCGCCGGCGAGGGCGGTTGGTAGACTCCGCGACTTCATGCGCGCGGAGGCAGGTGTCCGCCCGGTCCGGAGGGGTCGGTCTGCTCGCGCTGGACGCGGACGCGTGCGCATGGTCCGACGCGCCAAGCTCGCGCTCTGGCTCGTCGCGTTCGTGCTCGCCCTCCTCCTCGCCGCCGGATTCGGCTTCGCCGGCTCGCCCAGCCGCATCGCCGGCGGGGTCTCCGTCGCGGGCGTCGACGTCGGCGGCCTGACCGCCGGGGAGGCCCAGGCGAAGCTCGCAGCGCTGGCGCGGGAGCACGAAGCCGTCCCGGTCGTCTTCACCGTGGGCGACAGGCGCTGGTCGCTCCGCCCGGATCGCCTCGACCTGAGCGTCGACTGGGGGGCCGCCGTGGCGCGCGCGCTCGCCGAGGCCGACGGGCCCCTGCCGCTGCGCGGCCTCGAGCGCCTGAAAGTGCGCCTCTTCGGTGTCGACCTCGAGCCGCACGCCGACGTCTACGAGGCGCGGCTGCGCCACGAGATCGCGCGCATGGCGGGCGACGTGAACGCGCCCGCCCGCGAGGCCGCGATCGTGTTAGACGAGTTCAGGCCGCGGATCGTTCCCGCGGCGGAGGGCAGTCGGCTCGACCGTTCGGCCGCTCGGGCGACGATCGTCTCGGCACTGGCGTCCTTCGATCGGGAAGCCGTCCCGCTGCCGGTCGTCACCCACCGGCCGAGGGTGACGGCCGAGACGCTCCGACCCGTGCTCTCGCAGGTGCGGACGGCTCTCTCGGCACCGGTGCGGCTCACGTTCAGCGGCGGCGCCTGGAAGGTCACGCGGAGGGAGCTCGCCAAGCTCCTCGTCCTGCCCGCGCACGGCTCGGCGAAGCTTGCCGTCGGGGGCCCGGCGGCGAAGAGCTACTTCGAGAACCTCGCCCGCGGCGTCAGACGGGAGGCCGTCAGCGCCGGCTTCGCAGTGGCGGCGGATGGGAGCGTCCAGGTCGTGCGGGCGCGCCCGGGCCGCGAGCTCGACGTGGTTGCCACCGGCCGGGGGCTGCTCGAGGCGGCCCTGCGCACGCAGGCGCGCTCGGCGCCCCTCGTCATCGCGGCGGAGGCGCCTCGCCTCACGACCGCCGAGGCCCGGAGGCTGGGGGTAGAGCGGCAGCTTGCCTCGTACACGACCCTCTACTCGGGAACCGCCGACCGCATTCAGAACCTCCAGAAGGCGGTCGCGCTGCTCGACGGCGCCGTGATCGAGCCGGGGGCGACCTTCTCCTTCAACGAGCGCGTTGGCCCGCGCACGGAGGAGCGCGGCTTCCGCCCAGCGCCCGTGATCATGGACGGCGAGTACGAGCTCGGCATCGGCGGCGGCGTCTCGCAGGTGGCCACGACAGTCTTCAACGCCGCCTGGGAGGCGGGGCTCCAGATCACGCGTCGCACGGCGCACGGTCTCTACATCTCCCGGTACCCGCTCGGCCGCGACGCGACCGTGAACTACCCGGACATCGACCTCCAGTTCCGGAACGACACGGGCCGCTGGCTCGTCCTCTCGGCGGGCTACGACGAGAGCGGCATCGTCATCAGGCTGCTCGGCTCCGGAACGGAGCGTCGCGTCGTGAGCGAGGCAGGCGCGCTCGAGGAGACAGCCCCGCCCAAGACCGAGCGTACGCCCGATCCGACCCTCTACGTCGGCGAGCGAGTCGTCGACGACTACGGCGAGCCCGCCAGGGCCGTGCGCGTCACCCGAACCGTCTACCAGGGCGACGAGATCCTCTACGAGGAATCCTGGTACACGAGCTACCGCTCCGAGCCGAGGCTCGTCCGGATGGGCACGAAGCCGGTGCCCGCTCCCGAGCCGCCGCCTCCTCCTCCCGAGGAGAAGAAGAAAAAGAAGAAGGACGAGCCGCCGCCTCCGCCCCCGCCGGGCGACTAGGTCTCCTCGACCGCGGCGATTCCCTCCACGAGCCACGCCGGCATGCGCGTGGGCCGAAGCGTCCGGGCGTCCACGCAGGCGTGCTTCGTCCAGCCGTCGGCCACCGGGCCGCGCGGGTCGCTCGTCCGCTCGATGACGTAGTCGAAGCGGAAGCGGGCCCCGCGCACGTCGAACGCGCGCACGTGGAGGCGGAGCGCGTCGTCGAAGCGGGCGCCGTCCCGGTAGCGGACGTAGGCCTCCGTCGTCGTCGCGTCGATGCCCTGCTCGACCAGCCCCTTGTAGCCGCCCCGGAACTGCTCGAGGTAGGCGATCCGGGCGATCTCGAACCAGACGAGGTAGACCGCGTTGTGCACGACGCCCTGCGCGTCCGTCTCGCTGAAGCGGACGCGGACGTCGGTGGCGAAGCGGAATCCCTCCATCGAGGCGGGAACTTTCGCACCGCCGCTCGTGTCCAAGCAACCGACACACGAGGAGGACACGATGCGAAGACACCGGATCGCCCTGACCCTGGCCGCCCTGCTCCTGACGCTCGCCGCGTGCGCAGGAGACGACTCGGCCGACGAGAGTGCCGCCGTCACCGGAGGGCAGAGCGGCGACGCCGTCGCCGAGGAGCCGGCCGCCGAGGGCGAGCTCGTCGACCAGCCCGGGGGCGGCCGGGACAGCTCGCTCCCCTCGCTCGGGCCGCGCGTCATCCAGACGGCGTCGGTCACGCTCTCCGTCGCGACGGACGAGTTCGAGAACGTGGTCGACCGGGCGAGGACGATCGCGACCGGTTTCGGAGGCTTCGTCGTCGGCTCCTCGGCGTCGCAGGGTCCCGAGCAGCGGCTCGTCCGCGGCACGCTCGTCCTGCGAGTCCCCGAGCGGAGCTACGCCCAGGCGATGCGCGGCCTCGCCGCCCTCGGGCGCGTCGAGTCTCGCGAAGAAAGCGGCCAGGACGTCTCGCAGGAGTTCGTCGACCTCGAGGCGCGCGCGCGGCATCTGGAGGCGGTGGAGCGGCAGCTCCTGGGGCTCCTGGACGAGGCGGACACGGTCGCGGCCGCGCTCGCCGTCCAGTCGGAGCTGAACAACGTGCAGCTCGAGCTCGAGCAGGTCCGCGGGCGGTTGCGCTACCTGGAGGACCAGGTCAGCTTCGCCACGATCTCGCTCGCGATCCACGAGCGCCAGGCCGCGCCCGAGGGCGACGACGAGCCGGCGTGGGGGATCGTCGACGCGTGGCGCACGGCCGCGCACGGGTTCGTCACCGTCGTGGGCTGGATGCTCGTCGCCGCCGCCACGATCGCGCCCGTCGTGCTCCTGCTCGTGCTCGCACTCCTCGGCGGCCGCTTCGCCTTGCGCCGTACCATGCCGGCGTGGCGGAGGTCCTGAGGAAGACCGTTCCGGCGCTCGGAATCGCACTCCTGCTCGGCGGCTGCGGCGGGTCGGCCGCCGACCAGCGTTCCGCCCTCCCGGTGGAGCGGGCCGCGCCCGCAGCGGCGCCCCCGCAGAAGGCATGTCGGCCGGGGCGCGAGCAGAAGCTCGGCGACGGGCGGCGCGCGTACGCCGCCCGCGCGAAGGGCAGCGTCACCGCCTTCGCCCGCCCGGGAGGTCAGCGAGTGCGCGAGTTCGGCCCGCGCAACGTGAACGGCGTCCGCACGGTGCTCGGCGTGCTCGGCATCGTCCGCGACCGGAGGTGCGAGCCCGCCTGGTACCGCGTGCAGCTTCCGATCCGGCCGAACGGCGCGAGCGGATACGTCAATGCCGCGGACGTGCGGCTCCTGGTCGTGCGCACTCGGATCGAGGTCGACCTCTCCGAGCGGCGGATCGACTTCTTCCAGGGCGGCCGCCGGGTCGAGAGCGCGACGGCGGGGATCGGCTCGGAGGCGACTCCCACGCCGACGGGGCGCTACTACGTGAACCAGCGCCTGCTCGCCTCCGACCCCGAAGGCCCCTTCGGACCGGGCGCGATCGGGATCAGCGCCTTCTCTCCCGTGCTGACCAACTGGGCTCAGGGGGGCCCCATCGCCATCCACGGGACGAACGATCCCTCCTCGATCGGGCGCGCCGTCACGAACGGGTGTCTGCGGATTCCCAACGAGCTCCTCGTGCGCATGTTCGGGTCGAACCCCGAAGGGACGCCCGTGCTCGTGCGAGCCTGATCCGGGTATGGTGCGGAGAGCGACCACGAGGGAGGAGCGAATGGCGGCACCGCAGAAGAAGACGACCGAGCCGGGCGTGGTCGGACGCCTCTCCCGGCGCGGCGAGGAGACGCTCGGGCGCCTCATGGACGACTTCGGGCGGAACGACCGGGTGACGGACGCGGTCGGCCGGGCGATGTCGGCGAAGGGGAAGCT
>DASQWP010000054.1:0-6725 GCA_035640195.1 Gaiellaceae bacterium
GAGCTGATCGACGACGCGCGCGACGCCGCCCGAGAGCTCGACCACGGAGCCGTTCTCGGCGAGGACGATGTGGTCGTCCGGCACGCCCGCGTCACGGGCGAGACGCGCGTGCGCGGCGAGCATCCGGAACTCGCCGTGCACCGGCATGACCGCGCGCGGCCGCACGAGCGCGAGCATCGAGCGCAGCTCCTCGGCGTTCCCGTGCCCGGAGACGTGCACGGGCGCGATCTCCTGGTGGAGCACCTCGGCGCCGGACTTGGCGAGCCGGTTGATCGTGTCGTGGACGCGGAGCTCGTTGCCCGGCACGGGCTTGGCCGAGATGATCACGGTGTCGCTCGGCTCGATGGAGACGTGCGGATGATCGTGGTAGGCCATCCGCGTCAAGGCGGACATGGGCTCGCCCTGGCTCCCCGTGCAGAGGATCATCGTGTCCTCCGGACGGAGGGCTTCGAGCTCGTCCGGCCTGACGAGGACCTCGTCCGGGACCTCGACGTAGCCGAGGTTGCGGCCGATGTTGACGTTCTTCCGGAGCGAGCGCCCGATCAGGCAGACCTTGCGGCCCGTGTCGAGCGCGACGTCGATCGCTTGCTGCACCCGATGGACGTTCGACGCGAAGGAGGCGATGAGGACGCGGCCCTCCCGCTGGGGGATGAGGTGGCGGAAGACCTCGCCGACGGTGCGCTCCGACTCGGTGACGCCGGGGCGCTCGGCGTTCGTGGAGTCGCCGAGGAGCAGATCGACGCCGCGATTGCCGAGGTCCGCGAGCGCGCCCAGGTCCGTGCGGAAGCCGTCCACCGGCGTGTGGTCGATCTTGTAGTCCCCGGTGACGACGATGCGCCCGCCCGGGGTCTCGAAGGCGACGGCGACGGCATCCGGGATCGAGTGCGCCATGCGCACGAACTCCGCCTTGTAAGGGCCCACCTGCGCTGCGCCCGCCTCGGGCTCGATCTCGACCAGCTCGGCCGCGCGCAGGAGACCGTGCTCGTCCAGCTTCGACTTGACGAGACCGAGCGTGAGGCGCGTTGCCCAAACCTCCGGCACGTCGACCTCGCGGAGGAGGTACGGCAGGGCGCCGACATGATCCTCGTGCCCGTGGGTCAGCACCACGGCGCGGATCTCGCGGCGGTGCTCCCGGAGGTACGTGAAGTCCGGGAGGACGAGATCGACGCCGAGGTGCTCGTCGCGAGGAAACGAGAGGCCCGCGTCGACGACGACGAGGCCCTCGTCGCACGCAACGACGGTCATGTTCTTACCGACCTCGCCCAGGCCGCCGAGCGGGATGACGCGCGCGCTACCGGGCATGAGGGTCAGGCTCGCGCCGCTGCGAGCACGCCGGCGCGCTCCAGCGCGTCGCGGATCGTCCGCTGCTCCTCGGCTGTCGCCTCGACGAGCGGGAGCCGGTGGCTGCCGACCTCGTGTCCCAGCATGTTGAGGGCCGCCTTGACGGGGATCGGGTTCGTCGTCACGGCGAGCGCGTCGATGATCGGGCGGAGGTCGTCGTCGATGCTGCACGCGCCTTCGCGGTCGCCTTCCTTGTAGCGGGTCACGAGCTCCTTCACCCGAGGGCCCACAACGTGCGTGCAGACGAGCACGCCGCCCACGCCGCCGAGCTCGAGGAAGGGCAGGAGCAGGTCGTCGTTCCCCGCGTAGAGCGCGAGGCCGGCGTGCTCCACGATCCGCCGCGCCTGCTGGGGGTCCGTCGTCGCCTGCTTGACCGCGGTGACGTTGGGGATCCGGGCGAGCTCGGCAAGCGTCTCCGGCTCCAAGTTGAGGACGACGCGCTGCGGAATGTTGTAGGCGACGATCGGCTTGTCGGTCACCTCGGCGATCGCCTCGAAGTGCGCCACGATCCCGCGCGGGGGCGGCTTGTTGTAGTAGGGCGTGACGACGAGGAAGCCGTCCACGCCGAGCTCGTCCGCCTCCGCCGTCAGGTGCACGGAGTGAGCCGTCGAGTAGGTGCCCGTGCCGGCGATCACCGTCGCGCGGTCGCCGATCGCCTCGACCGCAGCGGCGAAGAGCTCGAGCCGCTCCTCGTCCGTGAGAGTCGGCGACTCGCCGGTCGTCCCCGCGACGACCACTCCGTCGGAGCCGTTGTCGACGAGGTGGGCGCAGAGGCGCCGGAAGGAATCGAGGTTGACGGAGCCGTCGGCGGCGAAGGGCGTGACGACGGCGGTCAGGACTTCGCCGAGCACGCGTGCATCTTACGGCACCCTCCGGCGGACCAGCGCCGGCCGGAAGGAGCTGGTCAGAACGCGCGGATGAGCAGGTTTATGACGATCGTGAGGACGACGGACAGGAGGAGAGACGTGAGCAGGCAGCCGGGCGAGCACCCGTAGACCCTGACTCGCCCGCCGCGGAATTCCCTCGGCCCGAACACGACTCCCTTCCTTGCCGCCGCGCGCGGCCCGAAACCTCAGTCGAGGAGGGCCTCGAGGCCGACGGTCACGCCGACCGGAAGCTTCGGCAGCCTCTCGAGCGCGAGCAGCACGCCGGGAGCGAAGGCCTCGCGGGAATAGGTGTCGTGGCGGATCGTGAGCAGCTGACCCTCCCCGCCGAACAGCACCTCCTGGTGGGCGACGAGCCCGGGCAGGCGGACGGAATGGATGGGGACGTCGCCGGGAAGCGCCTGGGCGGTCGCCTGCGCCGTGCCCGACGGCGTGTCCACCTTGGCTTCGTCGTGGAGCTCGACGATCTCGGCGCGCGGCAGGTGGCGGCCCGCCGCGGCGGCGAAGCGCATCATGAGCACGGCTCCGAGCGCGAAGTTCGGCGCGACGAAGCAGGGGATGCTGCGCTCGCGCGCGAGCGTGTCGAAAGCAGCGAGGTCGGCCGGCCCCACCCCCGTCGTCCCGACGACGCACGGCACTCCAGCGTCCAGGCAGCCCTCGACGTTCCCGCGCGCGGCGTCCGGACGCGTGAAGTCGACGGCGGCGTCGTACCCGGCCGGGTGAGGCCTCTCGCCTCTCCCGACCGGAGTCACCTCGTGGCCGGCCGCCTCGAGCCGGGGGCCCAGGACCGACCCGACCTTGCCCTCGGCGCCGTAGAGAAGGAGCTTCACGCCGCCGCGCGCTCGACGAGGCCGGGACTGACCGGCTCGACAGCCTCGAGCAAGCGCTCCTCGTCAGGCCCGATCGCGGCGACGGAGAAGCGGTCGAGCCCGAGGAGCACGCCGGCGAGCGCGGCCACGGCGTCCGCGTCCACGGCCTCGATCTCGGCGAGGAGCCGGTCGAGGGAGAGGAGCTCGCTGTCCGTGATGAGCGACTTGCCGAGCCTGCTCATGCGGTTGGACGTGAGCTCCATGGCGAGCATGATGCGGCCCTTGAGATTCTCCTTCGCGCGCGCGAGCTCGTCGGGGCGCGGCCCGTCGGCCGCGATCGCCTCGACTTGCTCGGCGACGATGCGGAGGCATTCCGCCAGGTTCTCTTCGCGGGTACCGACGTAGATCCCGATCTGGCCCGTGTCGGCGTACTGGGAGGAGAAGGTGTACACGGCGTAGGCGAGACCGCGCTTCTCGCGGATCTCCTGGAAGAGCCGCGAGGACGCCGAGCCTCCGAGGACGCCGTCGAGGATCGAGGCGGTAAAGCGCCGGCGGTCGGAACGGGCGATCCCCGGGGCTGCGAGGCAAAGGTGGTACTGCTCGGTCTCCCGCTCCCGGAAGACGAGGGAGGGCGGCGGGGCGGCGACGAGAGGCGTGCGGGCGGCCGCCCTACGGGCGGGAGGGTCGGGCGCTTTGTGTGCCATCCGCTCCACGAGTCCGACGAGGCGGTCGTGGTCGACGCTCCCGGCCGTGGCGACGACGACGTTGTCGGGGCGGTAACGCCGCCGGTGGTAGGCGGCGATCGAACGGCGGGAGATCGAGCCGATGACGTCCGCCGAACCGATCACCGGCCGTCCGAGGGCGTGGTCGCCGAACACGGCGCTCGTGATCAGGTCGAAGATCAGCTCCTGCGGCGTGTCCTCGACCATGGCGATCTCCTCCAGCACGACCTCACGCTCGGCGTCCAGGTCGGAGAGGGTCGGCGAGAAGACCATGTCGGTCATCACGTCGAGCGCAGTCTCCAGATGGTCGTCCATGACGCGCGCGTAGACGACGGTGTAGTCGCGCGCCGTCGCCGCGTTCAGCTCGCCGCCGAAGGTGTCGAAGACCTCCGCGATCTCGACGGCCGAGTACGAGCCTGAGCCCTTGAAGAGCAGGTGCTCGAGGAAGTGGCTGACGCCCGCGTGGGCGTCGTCCTCGTCCCGGGAGCCGGCGCCGATCCAGAAGCCGATCGCCACCGAGCGGACGGTCGGCAACGGCTCCGTGACGACTCGCGTCCCGCCGTCGAGCGTCGTCAGGAGGTAGTTCTGCACGGCGCCATCGTACTTCGATGGGCTCGAAATCGACGTCTTGGAGGAAGAATGAGGGAAATGAAGCGAGCGACCTGGGACCGGCTCCCTGTCAGCTCGAGCGTGCGGCGGCGTGGCTCGAATCTCAGGCTTCGGGGTAGACCTGCGGCCCTGGGAGCGTCGGCGATGGCTGCCGAGCGACTCCCCGCCGAGGCCCCGGAAGTCCCGACCTTTCAGGCCTCGCGGAAGGCCTGGCCCGGATTGCCGGCCGCGTGCCCGAGCATGGCGAGCGCCTTCAACGGCGCTCGCGAAATCCCGCGAGCCGCGGTCACGTCGGCTAGCTCGCCGCGCACGACCTTCTCGATCGCCGCCCAGACGAGCCCGCTCTTGGCGAGCGCGAAGGTCGTTCGCGGGAACCGGTCGAGGGCGACCTTGAGGCCCCACGAGGCCCAGAGGTGGGCGGCGAGCGACCGCCCGAGCCTGGTGCCGTAGGACTCGAGCGTCGCGGCGCGGCCGGCGAGGAGGTCGAGGACGGACTCGGCCGCGAACCGCGCGCTGACAAAGGCCTCGTACATCCCGTCCCCGGAGAGCGGATCGATGAGGCCCGCCGCGTCGCCGACGACGAGGGTGCGGCCGCGGGCGAGCGTCGAGCGAGGCGAGCGGAGCGGCAGACGGTACCCGCGCAGCTCCTCGAGATCCGCGGGGACGATCCCGTGCTCGGTGCAGACGCGCGCGAGGTGCGCCCGCAGCTGTGGGCCCTCCGACTCCCAGCCGCCGACTCCGACGTTCGCGTGGTCGCCCTTCGGAAACACCCAGGCGTAGCCGCCGGAGATGACGCCCAGCTCCATCACGATGCGACCGGCGTAGCGCCCGCGATCGAGCTTTCCCCACGGGACGTTGCCCTCGAGCGCAACTCCGACAGCCTGGTTGCCACCCAGGCCGAGCTCGCGGCCGACGATCCCGTTGACGCCGTCCGCGCCGACGAGCGCGCGACCGGAGAGGCGCTCCCGCCCCGCCGCGACGACGACGCGGCCGTTGCGCGTCTCGATGCCGTCCACCTTCGTCCCGTCGCGGAGCTCGGCGCCGGCGCGCACGGCCTCGGCGACGAGATGGGCGTCCAGCCGGATCCGCTGCGTCATGACCGCGAGCGGCGCTCCGCTGCCGCGCTCGTACCTGGCCCCGTACCGGAGACACAGCTCGGCGACGTTCACGACGTCCTCGACCACTGGGTCGATCGAGACCGGCAGGACGCCGAGCGCACGCAAGGTGACGCCTCCTCCGCACGGCTTGTCCCGTGGGAACCGGGCGCGGTCGAGGAGCAGCACCGAGGCGCCCGCGTCGGCGAGGCGATACGCACAGGTGGAGCCGGCCGGTCCTGCGCCGACGACGATTGCGTCGTAGGTCACGAAGGCGAATTATGGGCGTTTCGAGCCCGGCCGGGTCACATCTGCGGGACGCCGAGCGTTACAAAGAGTATGGGCTCCGACACCCGTCCCGCCGCCGCGCAGGGTTCGCTCCTGCTCGTGGTGGTCGTCTGGGCGGGCGCCTTCGCGGCGATCAAGGCGCTGCTCGACCACGGGACGCCCGCGGAGGACGTCGCCATTCTCCGCTATCTCGTCGCCGCGCCCGGTTTTGCCGTGCTCCTCTGGCTCGCGCGCGGCCTCCCCGGGCTCGGCCGCGGCGACCTCGTCCGGATCCTCGCGGCAGGGGTGCTCGTGGTCGCCGGCTACCACCTCTCGCTGAACATCGGGCAGCGGTATACGACCGCCGGAACGGCCGCCCTCGTCGTCGCGCTCGCTCCGGCGCTGACGCTCGGCTTCTCCGTCGGCCTCGGCCTGGAGCGCCTGACCGGCAGGCGAACCTCAGGTCTCGCGATCGCGTTCGCCGGCGTCGCCGTCGTCATCCTCCTCGGCGCGGGCGAGCAGCTCTCGCTCGAGAGCGCCCGAGGACCGTTGATCGTTCTGGGGGCGCCGCTCGCCTTCGCCCTCTACAACGTCCTCCTGCGTCCGCTGCTCGGCCGCTACGGCGTCCTTCCGCTCACTGCGGCGACGAGCCTGGTCGGCACGCTCGCGCTTCTTCCCCTCGCCCGGCCGTCGACCGTGGAGGGGCTCGCGACCATGTCCGCCGGCGATCTCGCGCTCGTCCTCTACCTCGGCGTCTTCTGCACGTTCCTCGGCTACGTCGGCTGGAACGTGGGCCTGCGAGGGCTTGGCCCCACCGGGGCGGTCTCGTATGCCTACGGGATCCCGCCGCTCGCGGTCGCCATCGGCGCGCTCACTCTCGACGAGCCCGTGACGGCCTGGCTCGTGGCCGGTGGAGCTCTCGTGGTCGCCGGCGTGGCCCTCGCGCAGCGGGCGGCGCCGCGGGACCGGACGGCGCAGGTCGCGTCCGGCCCCACGCTC
>DASQWP010000055.1:0-5299 GCA_035640195.1 Gaiellaceae bacterium
TCGGAACATTCGCCTTGTCCAATGGTACGAGGCCCCGTAGCCTTGGGCAAGCGATGGTCTTTCGACCGCTGCTCTACGAGCCGACGGCGTGCGCGACATACCTGTTCGGCTGCCTGACCCACGGTCGGCTGGCCGTCCTCGACCCGCACGTAGAGCTCGTCGAGGCCTATCTCGACGAGGCCGAGCGCCTCGGCGCGCCGCTCGGTGCCGTCTTCGAGACGCACGTACAGGCGGATCATGTCTCGGGGCTGCCGGCGCTCGTCGAGGCCACGGGCGCGACGGCCTACCTTCCGGCCGGCGCGGAGGTCGACTTCGAGCACGTCGCGCTCACTGACGGCGAGGTCGTGGAGCTAGGCAACACGCTCGTGCGCGCCGTCGCGACGCCGGGCCACGCTCCGGCGCACAACTCCTACGTCGTCGCCGACAGGCGTCGCGGCACCGACGTGCCGTGGCTCGTGTTCACGGGCGACTCGCTCCTCGTCGGCGACGTGGGCCGTCCGGACCTGCATGCCGGCGGCAATCCCGAGCCGGCGGCGCGGGAGCTGTATCGGTCGCTTCACCGCTTGCTCGAGCTGCCCGATCACGTCGCCGTCTACCCGAGCCACTACGGCGGCTCGGTCTGCGGGCGCGGCCTGTCCGGGAATCCGTTCTCGAGCATCGGCTTCGAGCGTCGTCACAACAGGGCGCTCGCCTACGCCGACGAGGCGAGCTTTGCCGATGCCCTGCTGGTCGAGCTGCCGCCGGCGCCGGCCGATCAAGAGGCGATCGTCGCCGCCAATCGTCGAGGCGCCGCGCCCGCGACGGCGTGAACCGCCCTCGACCTCGGCTCGCTCCCGTGGGGGAAACCGTGTTTCCCGCTCACAGGCCAAGGGTTGGCCCATGAGCGACGACTCGGCGCGGCTCGGACTACGCGCCAACGCCGCCCAGTTCTCCCTGCTCGTCGGCCTGAACGCGTTCGTCGGCGCAATGGTCGGGCTGGAGCGGAGCGTCCTCCCGCTCGTCGGCGAGCGCGACTTCGGACTCGAGTCCAAGGGGGCGATTCTCTCCTTCGTCGTCGCCTTCGGCATCACGAAGGCGCTCGCGAACCTCGCGGCGGGCGGGCTGGCCGACCGCGTCGGGCGCAAGCGCTTGCTCGTGCTCGGTTGGGCGCTGGCACTGCCCGTCCCCGTCCTGATCGCGCTCGCGCCGAGCTGGGGCTGGATCGTCGGGGCGAACCTGCTCTTGGGCGCCAACCAGGGGCTCGCCTGGTCGATGACGGTGGTGATGAAGATCGACCTCGTCGGACCTCGCCGTCGGGGGCTGGCCCTCGGCCTCAACGAGTCGGCGGGCTACCTCGGCGTCGCCGTCACCGCCTTCGCGACCGGGGCACTCGCCGCCGGCTTCGCTCCGAGGACGCTGGTCTGGATCGGTGGAGCTGCGATCGCGGCACTCGGCACGGCGCTCTCGCTCCTCTTCGTACGCGACACGAGCGCGCACGTCGCGCGCGAGCAGCGCGCCCACGGGCACGCGGAGAGCAGGACGTTACGGGCCGCCTTTGCGGGTGCCACGGTCCGGGAGCCGATGCTCCGCGCCTGCTCCCAGGCGGGCCTCGTGAACAACCTGAACGACGCGCTCGCCTGGGGGCTCGTGCCCCTCTACCTGGCGGCGGACGGTGCGAGCGCGACCGAGATAGGCATCGTGGCCGGCGTCTACCCGGCGGTCTGGGGCGCCGGCCAGCTGCTCACCGGCTGGCTCTCCGACCACGCCGGGCGCAAGCCGCTGATCACCGCCGGCATGCTCGTGCAGGCGGGGGCCCTGGCCCTCCTGGTCGCGGGCGGCGGGGCATTCGCCTCGGCGCTCATCGCGGCAATCATCCTGGGCGTAGGCACGGCGCTCGTCTACCCGACCTTGATCGCGGCCGTATCGGACGGCGTCCAGCCGGTCGAGCGCGCGCCGGCCGTCGGCGTCTACCGCTTCTGGCGCGACTTCGGCTTCGTGGTCGGGGCGCTGGTCGCCGGGCTCGTCGCCGACGCCGCCGGAGCAGGCGCGGCGATCGCGATCGTCGCCGCCCTGACCGCCGGAAGCGGTCTCTGGGTGGCGCTGACTCGTTGGGTCGAGCGCGATCGCTCGACCGACCGCCGGGTGGCTCGGCGAGACGTCGAAGACCTGCTCACGGAGGCGCGCAGCCGGATCGCGCCTCGGCTCGAGCCCGACCAGGCGCTCGAGGCGCAGGCGCGTGGCGCGCTCATCGTCGATCTGCGCTCGAGCGACGAGCGGCGTCGAAGCGGAGTCATCCCCGGCTCGATCCATGTTCCGCGGTCGGTTCTCGAGTGGCGTGCCGACCCCGATTGCGAGTACCGAAACCCGGCGTTCACCGACCTCGAGGACGAGCTCGTGCTCGTGTGTGCCGACGGCTTCTCGTCGAGCCTGGCTGCCGCCTCGCTCCACGAGCTCGGCTGGCGACGCGCCACCGATCTGGTCGGCGGCTTCAACGCTTGGCTCGAGGCGGGGCTTCCGGTGCGCCCTGCGTCGCGAGCCGATCCAGGTCCCGGGCTGCCCGGCATGGGCCCACCCGAGCCGCTCTCGTCCGGCGACGTCCGGAGCGATCCGCGCGCGCTCGGCAACGACACGGTGCCGGCCAACGAACCGAGGAGGTAGAACGTGCGCGCGATCGAGTGTCCCTGCGGGCATCATCTCGAGGGTGCCGACGACGACGAGCTGTTCCGACTGGCCCGTCAGCACGTCGAGGAGCACCACCCGGACATGGAGCGAAGCGACGAGCAGCTTCGAGCCCGCGTCGCGGCCGACGCCTACGACGTCATGCCCACCACGTCCTGAGAGCCGGCAGCGGTGGGCGGTCAGCGAGTGTCCGCGCGGCGGTAGTGCCAGACCGAGAGCGCTCCGAAGAGGGCGATGATGCCGGGCGTCAGCTCGCGAGCGGCGCGAAGAGGTCGACGACGTTGCCGTCGGGGTCCTTCACCTCTGCGTAGCGCTGGCCCCAGAATGCGTCCCAGGGCTCTTTATGGCCGGCGGCGCCCGCGTCGACGAGCTCTCCGTACAGGCGGTCGACCTCGTCCGGTGAGTCGCAGAGGAAGGCGACCGCCAGGCGGTGTCCGCCCGCGGGCGGCGCCCAGTCCGGATCGAACGACCGGATCGTCTCCTCCGTGTCCAGGGCGAAACGCAGGCCGCCGGGAAGCGGCGCCTCGACGTGGCCGTGGCCCTCGGGGTCCGGATCCTCCGGGAACTCCAGTCCGAGCTGTCGATAGAAGTCGATCGCCCTGGCCAGGTCGGACACGACCACTCCGATGACGTCCAGCCGCGGCATGAGGGAATCATGGCACGGGCGGCGGGCTTTCTGGGGGTTGGGTCACCTCTCGACGAACCTGTCGCCGCGCCGGTAGCGCACCGCCCGCGCGGCTCTCTGCGGATCCATCCCCTCTTCGATCAGGCGCTCACGCGCCTCGCCTTCGCTCATCCAGCGCAGGAAGAGCCAGGCGAACGCGCCGAACGTGATCAGGCTTCCCTCGATCATCATGATCAGGCCGCCGATGCTCTGATCCTGCACGGCCCCGACGTCCCACAGGCGCGGCGCCTCCGCGTAGGGCGAGTAGAACGCCTCTCCCGACCAGATGAAGACGTTGGCGAGGATGGCTTCGAAGAGCCGCACTGCGACGATGTAGAGGACCTTCCAGCCGGCCCCGAACCAGGCCGGCCCGGGGAGCGGCTCGAGGAGGGCCGACCACATGAGCGCCCCCGCCGTGAAGAAGAGGACGTGTTGGAGGGCGTGCACGGGGTCGGAGGTGAGCGCGGCCTCGTAGAGCGGGGGCAGGTGCCAGAGGTAGAGGTTCAGCACCCAGAGAGGGAGTGCGACGAGCGGATGGGCGAGGACGCGTAGGGAGCCGACCCACGGGAGAGCCAGGATCGGCCGGAGCACGGGTCCCGTGAGCCCGACGACCACCAGCACGGCGGCCAGATCGCCGATGAGGATGTGCTGGATCATGTGCACGAAGAGGAGGCGCTCTTCCCCGATGTGGTCGATCGGCGTCACGAACGCGACGAGCAGGAGCGCGATACCCGCATAGAAGGCGGCCTGCCTCGCCGACGGGACGGGACGCGCGCCGGACCTGAGGGTGTGCGCCCGCTTCGCGTACATGCCCGCGGCGGCGGCGAGGGGAAGGAGCTGGAACGGGTCGACGGTCCAGACCCAGACGCTCACCTTTCCCGCTCCTCACGTGGTTGGGACGCCTCATCGGCTCCCCTACGCTGGCGAACGGCGGCGGCGAGCACAAGCGCGGCCACGATCAGCACCGGCCCCGCGTAGATCAGCGCGGAGAGCCAGTGACTCGCGTGCGCGAGAACGATCACGTGCCCACCTCTGCTCGCCGAGCCTAGCTGCCGCCGGTCTCGCCGGTTGCGCCGTGAGCCGACTTCCGCAAGACGCGGGCCCGCCTGCCACCTGTCCTCGAAACGGCAAGAAACCCGGACCCGCGATCACAAACGAGATATGCGCGTCACGTCGACTCGGGAGGCCAGGCAGGCGCACGAGATCGTCCGCTGGCGGCGCCGCCAGCTGACGAACGCCGGCTTCGGCCTCCCGCTGGCGTCGCGCCTGGTGCGCGACGCGCTCGTCTCCGTCCTGGCGCGCCTGGACGACTTCCGCGGCGCCAGCCGCTTCACCACATGGGTTTACAAGTTCGCCCTGCTCGAGGCGGCGGGGCCGAGCGAGCCCGAGGTCGGCTGCGACGAGTGCTTCGAGGAGCTCGACCGCTACGTCGAGCTCGAAGTCGCCGGCGCCGACGCGAACGCCGTAGTGCCCGGCCTGCGCGCCCACCTGGAGGGTTGCCCGGCCTGCCGCGAGGAGCACGAGAGCCTGCGTGCGCTCGTGAGCGGCGAGCAGCTTCTGTAGGTAAGAACGTCCGGCCGCACGTCACAAAGGTGGTGTGGGGCGTGCGCACTTCGACGGGCTTGTCTTCGTAACGCAGCCGGGCGTGGTCATGACGCCGCGGCCGGCGAGCGAGCGGCTCGTGGCCGTCGCGCTCTCGCTTCTCGGAGGACGCCCGGCGGTCGTGGCGGACGTCGGAACCGGCTCCGGCGCGCTCGGGCTGGTAATCGCACGGGCGGCTCCGCAGGCCCGCGTCTGGGCCACGGACACGAGCCCGGCTGCCGTCGCCCTCGCGCGCGAGAACGTCCGCCGACTGGGGCTGGGCGGGCGCGTGATCGTCTGCGAGGGCGACTTGCTCGAGCCGATTCCCGGATGCGTAGACCTCGTCGTCGCCAACCTCCCGTACCTGCCGGCCCGCGAGCGTGGGCTCCACCCCGA
>DASQWP010000056.1:0-2953 GCA_035640195.1 Gaiellaceae bacterium
TGCCCGCGCAGGAGGGCGTCACACACCGCGTGATCCCGTGGGAAGACGTCACGCTCGAGGAGGGGACCGGGATCGTGCACATCGCGCCGGGCGCCGGTGCCGAGGACTTCGAGCTCGCCAAGGTGCACGACCTGCCGGTGCTCGCGCCGATCGACGAGGCGGGGCGCTTCTATCCCGAGTACGGGGAGTTCGAGGGCCGGAGCACCGAGGACGTCGAGAAGCCGGTCGTCGTCGAGCTCGAGCGCCGTGGCCGACTCGTCGCGCACGAGTCCGTCACGCACCGCTACCCGATTTGCTGGCGCTGCGCGACGCCGCTCGTCTTCCGCATCGCCGACGACTGGCTCATCTCCGCGGACGAGATCCGCCCACAGATGCTCGAGGCCAACGCGACGGTCGAGTGGACGCCGGACTTTTACTCGAAGCGGATGGACGACTGGCTCCGCAACATGGGTGACTGGAACATCTCCCGGCGCCGCTACTTCGGCCTGCCGCTCCCGTTCTATCCCTGCGAGTGCGGCCACCTGACCGTGGTCGGGTCCCTTGCCGAGCTGCGTGAGCGGGCCACGGGGGGACTGGACGCCCTGAAGGAGCTGCACCGGCCGTGGATCGACGAGGTGACGATCCGCTGCGAGGTCTGCGGCCGCGAGCGCGTCCGCCGGATCGCCGAGGTCGGCGACGCCTGGCTGGACGCCGGCATCGTCCCCTTCGCCACGCTCGGCTGGCGGAACGAGACGCCCGTCCCAGGCGGCTACGCCACGGGAGCCTCGAAGGGGCTCTCGGGGGCCGATCTCCCGGATCACGCCTACTGGGAGGAGTGGTTCCCCGCGGACTGGGTCTCCGAGATGCGGGAGCAGATCCGCCTCTGGTTCTACTCCATGAGCTTCATGTCGGTGGCGCTCACGGACCGCTCTCCGTACGAGCGCGTCCTCACCTACGAGAAGCTCCGGGACGAGACGGGCCGCGAGATGCACCGCTCCTGGGGGAACGCAATCGACGCCGCCGAGGCGCTCGCCAACATGGGCGCGGACGTCATGCGCTGGATGTTCTGCGGGCAGGTGCCGAGCCAGAACCTCAAGTTCGGCTATGGGCCCGCCGGCGAGATCAAGCGCCGCCTGCTCACTCTGTGGAACTCGATCAGCTTCCTGGTGACGTATGCGAACATCGAGGGCTGGAAGCCGCGCTACGCCGAGCTCGCTTCAGGGCCGGAAGGCGTCGAGCTCCGCGCTCTGGACCGGTGGCTCCTCGCGCGAACGCAGGAGCTCGCCCGCGAGGTGACGGACGCCTACGAGGACTTCTGGACCCCGCGCGTCACGCGGGCGTTCGAAGAGTTCGTGGAAGACCTCTCGAACTGGTACGTGCGCCGCAACCGCTCACGCTTCTGGAGCGGGGAAGAGGCGGCGTTTCGCACGCTCTGGTACGCGCTCGCGCAAGCGCTCCGCCTCGTCGCGCCCGTCATGCCGTTCCTCGCCGAGCACCTCTGGCAGAACCTCGTCGCGGGACCCTGCCGCGAGGCGCCCGAGAGCGTCCACTTGGCCGGCTGGCCGGAGCCGAGCGCGGGCCTCGCGGACTCGACGCTGGTCGAGGAGGTGGCGGCCGCGCGCTCGGTCGTCGAGCTCGGCCACTCGGCTCGAAACCAGGCCGGGCTGAAGCTGCGCCAGCCGCTGCGGCGGCTCCTCGTCGCCACGGGGGACGCCGGCAGGCGGGCGCTCGTCTCTCGCCAGGTGGAGGAGATCGCCGGCGAGCTGCGGGTGAAGGAGGTGGAGATCGCCGAGCGTCCCCACGAGGTCGCCGAGCTCCGTGCGACGCCGCGGCTCGACCTCGTCGGCCCTCGCTACGGGCCCAACCTCCCGGACCTGCGGCGGCTCCTCGACGAGGGCAGCTTCGACGTGCGGGACGGAAACCTGCGCGCGGGCCCCTACGTGCTCGCGCCCGGCGAGTTCAGCCTCGAGTACCGCCCGAAGGAGGGTTGGGCGGTCTCGCAGGACGACGGCTTCGTCGTCGCCGTCGACACGAGGCTCGACGAGGAGCTCGAGCTCGAGGGCCGCGTGCTCGATCTCATCCATGCCGTCCAGCGGATGCGCAAGGAAGCCGGGCTCGAGATCACCGACCGGATCGTGCTCACCCTGGCGGAGAGCGACGCCGACCTCCTGGCCCACGAGGACTGGATCGCCGCCGACACGCTCGCCGTGCGCGTGGAGCTGGGGCCCGACCTCGCGCTCGAGCGCGCGTCGTCCTAGTCGGCGACGCCCTCCTGCGCGAGCTGGTGGCGGAGGCGGTCCCGCAGCTCCGCGAAATGCGCGGTCTCGTACGCGATCAGGGCGGCCAGCGCGCCCGCGACGAGGGCGAGCGTCGCCAGGGCGGGAAGCTCGAGCGCCGCGGGAAGGAGTGCGAGGAGCCCGATCGCGCAGAGGAGCCGCTGGATGCTGAACCGGTGTACGTTGCGCCACCGGAAGGCCACGTGCGCGACCAGGTAGAGCGACGTGCCTCCGAGCGCGGCCACCGCCGGCACGAGCTCGAGCGGGTCGCCCACGTGCTCGAGCGTCTTCTTCATCCCGAGCGCGACCAGCACGATGCCGGCCACCATCGGAAAGTGCAGGTAGGAGAACGAGTCCCGCGCGATCTCGTTCTGCTCGCGGCCTCGGGCGGCGTTGGAGAGGCGCCGCTCGGCGACGAGGGCGACGATGTCGAAGTACAGCCACCACAGCGCGGCGGCCACGGCGATGCCGAGCGTCGCGGCGACGACCACGCCGGCATCGACACCGAGCTCGGCGCCCACGCCGATGGCGACGATCGACTCCCCGAGCGCGATGATGACGATCAGCCCGTGGCGCTCCGCGAAGTGGCCCGGCACGAGCCTCCACCCGTCCGCTCCGAAGAGGAAGGGCTCGCCCATGTCGAGCAGCAGCGCGAGCACCCACAGCGCGCCCTGCCAGCCTCCGTCCGCAAAGGACGC
>DASQWP010000057.1:0-26688 GCA_035640195.1 Gaiellaceae bacterium
AGTCGGCGATCGTGTACGGGCTCCTCGCGAGCCTGAAGAACGAGGTGGTGCGCGTGGCGCCGCGCGGGCGGGTCAACGCGGTCTGCCCCGGCTGGACCTTCTCGCCGATGACCCGCTCGACGCTCGACGATCCGAGCGTCCTCGCGCGCGCCACGCGGACGATGGCGCTCAGGAAGGCGGCGCAGCCCGAGGACGTCGCGCGCCAGGTCGTCGCGCTCGCCTCCGACGAGATCTCAGGACACGTGACGGGTCAGGTCGTCGTCGTGGCGGGCGGCATGGAGGGGCGCGTTCTCCACGACTGACCGCTCTGCAAGCGCGGTTACCGAAACCGTTTCGGCGGGAAAGCCGTTAACGGCCGACAAACGAAAGAGGAGGAAGGGATGTACATCGGTGGCGGTCTTCTCGCGCTGATCCTCATCATCATCATCCTCATCCTGATCTTCTAGGAGGGGGACGCTGCGCGCCCGGGTCGCCCGGGCGCGCGGCTATGTACCTCACGTCTGTCTCAGCACGGCGCGGCAGAAGTCCGCGCGGTTCAGCATTCCCACGAACCGCTCGTCCTCCACGACGGCGAGCGCGGCGAAGTCGCAGTGGAGGAACCGCTCCGCCACGTGGATCGCGCTCGCCTCGACGTCCACCGTGACCGGTTTACGCATGTACTTCTCCACGGGTTGCGAGGAGACGGCTCGCGCGCGCTCGGCGAGCACGCCGGGATCGTCGGCGGCGAAGGCCGTGTGGCGAAGCTCCGCGAGGTAGCCGGGGAAGAGGCCTCGGAGGAGGTCCTCTCCGCCGAACAGGCCCACGACCCGCTGCTGATTGCCGACTACCGCGATCGTGGGCAGCGAGTGCTTCGTGAGCGCCTCCGCGGCCTCGAGGAACGTCGCCGCGCTGGGGACCGAGGCCGGGACGAGCTTGATGTCGGGAAGCGTGCGCACGTGCTCGTCAGAGCTGGAAGAGGAGCAGGTAGACGGTAGCGATCGCGAGCGAGAGCAGCGTCACGGGGAGACCGATCGCGATGAAGCGCCCGAACGAGATGGGATGTCCGCTCCGCTCCGCCACGCCGGCGGCGGCGACGTTCGCGGCCGCGGCGATGAGCGTGGCGTTCCCCCCGAAGCAGGCGCCGAGCGCGAGCGCCCACCAGTTCGCGTCCTGGAAGGTCTCGTCCCCGGCACCGAGCTCGTCCACGACGGGGATCATCGCGGCGGTGAACGGGATGTTGTCGACGAGCGCCGACCCCGCCGCGGCTCCCCACAGGATCGCCAGGCCTTCGCCCACGGTGGAGCCGCCGGTCACGTCCGCGACGAGATCCGCCACCTCGCCGATCAGTCCCTGCTCCTCGAGCGCTCCGACCATGACGAAGAGGCCGACGAAGAAGAAGATCGTCGACCACTCGACGCGCTCGAGGGCGTCCTCGACGTCGTCTGCGGCGACCACGAGGAGGACGGTGGCCCCGACGAGCGCCACCACCGCGGGCTCGACGTGGAGCAGCGTGTGCAGGAAGAACCCGACGATGGTGCCGAGGAGGACGGCGAGAGAGCGCTTGACGTACGGGCTCTTGCGCATGTCGCGGGCCGCGTCCAGGCGCTGGATCTCGGCCGCCCGTTCCGGGTGGACGACGAGCTCGCGGCGAAAGACCAGGTAGAGCAGCGTCGTCGCGGCGAGGAGCGTGACCAGCGAGACCGGCGCGAGATTGACGATGAAGTCTAGGAACGAGAGCTCCCTGCGGTGCGTCCCGATCATGATGTTCGGCGGGTCGCCGATCAGCGTCGCCGTGCCGCCGATGTTGGAGGCGAGCACCTCGACGAGCACGAGCGGAATGGGCGTGACGCGCAGGACGTCCGCCAGCAGGAAAGTGATCGGGACGACGAGCAAGATCGCCGTCAGGTTGTCGAGGAAAGCGGAGAGGAGCCCGGTGACCCCTGCGAGGAGGAAGACGAGCCGCAAAGGGCGACCGTTCGAGAGCTGGGCCACCCGGAGCGCGAGGTAAGTGAAGACGCCGGTCCGCTCCGTGAGGCCGACGAGAACCATCATCCCCGTGAGGAGCCCGAGCGTCGCCCAGTCGACGGCTTCGATGGCTCGGTCCTCGTCGATCGCGCCGACGATCACGACGAGGCCTGCTCCGACGAGAGCCGCCTTCGTGCGATGCACCCACTCGAAGGCGATGACGGCGAGCGCGGCGACGAAGATGAGTCCGGTAACGAGTTCCATCCCGGGGACAATTCGTATCCGAAGCAGGCGGATGCGGCGGCAGTAGAATCCCGCGGTCTGCGAGCGGCGGTCGCAGAGCCGGACGGCTGGGCCGGCGGCTGTGTGACCTTCGATGCAGACGGCGCTCCACGTCTTCCTCTTCGTCGGCGGCCTCGCCGTCGCCCTGCTGGCCTCCGGGCGGGCGGTGGAGTACACGCGTGCTCTTGCCGCGTCGCTGGGCGCTCCGGCCTTCCTCGTGGGAGTCGTGCTCGTGGCGATCGGAACCGATCTCCCCGAGCTCGCCAACGCCGTCGCGGCTCACCTCTCCGGCGAGGGGGACGTCAACGTCGGCACCGCCGTGGGCTCCGCGCTCGTCCAGTACACGTTCGTCGTCGGCCTCTTCCCGCTCGTGATCGCAGTCATCCTCATCGGACGGCGCGAGGTGCTCGTCATCAGCCTGCTCACGATGGCGGGCCTGGGGGCGACGACGGCGTTTGTCGCGGACGGCTGGCTCGCGCGCTGGGAGGGCGCTCTCCTCATCGTCGTCTGGGCGGGCGCGCTCTGGACAGTCGTGAGGACGGCACCTGGGCTGGTCCCCGACGAGCCTCCCCCGGTCAAGGAGCAGCGGAAGCTCGCCCAGGCGGCGATCGTGCTCGGCGCGCTGGCGATCGTGGGAGTGGGTGCGACGGTAGCGGTCGAGTCGCTCGTGCGGCTGGCGGAGCTCCTAGGGGTGCCCGAGTTCCTGCTCGGCTTCTTCGGCGCCTCCGTGGGTACCTCGGCGCCGGAGCTGATCGTCGACCTCACCGCCCTCGCCCGAGGTGCTCCGGGCATCGCCTTCGGCGACGCATTCGGGAGCTCGCTTCTCGACTCGACGCTCACGGTCGGGCTCGGCGCGGTCGTCGCCCCGGCGGAAGTGACACCGCGCCTCGCCATCACCGGGAGCGTGTACTCGCTCGTGGCCGTGGCCGCGGTCGCCGCGCTGCTCGCGGCACGCGGGCGCCACGACCGCCTCAGCGGGATCGTCTTCGTCTCGCTCTACGCCTTCGCGTACCTCGTGTTGATCGCCGTTGGGTCATGAGGCGAGGCGCCGCTCGATCCAGCGCGCGCCGACGGTGTCCGTGAGGCCGTGGGCGAGGATCGAGGCGAGGATGACGAAGGAGGCGACGTCGAAGACCAGCGTCCGGTCGGGAGCGCCCGAGGCGAGCACGAAGAGCGCGAACAGCATGGAGGCAACCCCCTTGGGCCCGAACCAGGCGATGAAGAGCTTGTGCGGGAGCGGCATTCGCACCCCGACGAAGGAGAGGAGGACGGCGCCGGGCCGGGCCACGATGAGCGCGAAGGGGATGAAGACGAGAAGGGGCCACAGGCGGTAGTCCCACCCAGTGGCGACGATGAGCGCTCCGAAGACGAAGAAGGTCGCCACCTGGAAGATCGCGCTCACGCTCTCGTTGAAGTCGACGAACGCCTCGGGGATCTCGTGTCGCGCCGCGGCGAGCGCGATGCCCGCGACGAAGGCTGCGATGAGGCCGTTCCCGTACGTGAAGTCGGCGAGCCCGAAGGCGATGAAGCCGAGCCCGAGGGCGTAGATCCCCTCGTACTTGCGCCTCATGCCGCCGCCCGGCAGGTACGGGAGCGCGCGTCCCGCGAGCAGCGCGAGCACGACGCCGATGAGCGCTCCGACGAGCGCCTCGCCGGCCAGGTTCAGGCCCTCCTCGACGGCGTCGCCCGCCGTCGCGAGGACGAGGAAGAAGAGGACGAAGGGGAGCGCCAGCCCGTCGTTCAGGCCCGACTCGAGGTTGAGCGTGTGCCGGATCACGCGCGGAACGCGCTCGGCCGTCACCACCGCGGACGTGACGACCGGATCCGTCGGCGACAGGACGGCCCCGAGGAGGAACGCCTCCGCCCAGGTCAGCTCGGGGAAGAGGGCCTTTCCGCAGAGGGCGAGGAGGACGAGCGTGAGCGGCATGGCGACGACCAGCGCCCGGGCCGGCGGCCCCCAGTGCGCTCGCAGGAGCTCGCCCTCGACGAAGAGCCCGTCCGAGAAGAGCGTGAGGATGAGCGCGAGCTCGACGAGCAGGAGGACGAGCTCGGCGCCGGGATCGGCTTCGACGACCCCGGTCAGCGCCAGCGTGACGCCCGCGACGACCGAGAGCACGGAGATCGAGAGCACCGTGCCGTGCAGCCAGCCGGAGAGAGCGGCGGCGATGACGAGCAGCAGCCCTAGGAGGAGCAGGGCTTCCGCGAACCCGATGTCCATCGCGGGAGCCTACGAGGAGAAGGCGGCTCGGGGCCGCCCTCTCCTCGCGCCGAGTCTCCGCTCTCTCTAGTAGGGCGGAGGCCGGTTGTAGGGGTCGTCGCGGACGTACGTCTCGCGTCGCCAGCCGCCTGTGCCGCCCCAGGTCGACCAGAAGATGATCGAGAGCAGCAAGCCGATTGCGCCGACGATCATCAGGATCCAACCGACGGTCGAGATGTCGAGTCCGCTCACCTCCGCCGTCACCGCGAAGGCGAGGATCGCGCCGATCGCTATGAGGAAGATGCTTACGCCGATTCCCATGTGAAGTTGCTTCCTCCTTGGGGTTCAGATCCGAGAACGGTCGAGCGGGTTCCGTGGATACGGTTGCGCTAGGGTTCTCGCGGGCCGCATACCCCCTTTGTACGTGCGGAAACGCTCGATCATTCAGATGACGCTCGTGGGGTTGGCCGTCGGCGCAGTGCTGGCGGTCGTCGCGCTCTTCATTCCGTGGCTGCCCGATCAGGGCGCCGAGCAGGCCCGGATCGTCGACAACGTCTACTGGTTCGTGACGATCATCTGCGTGGCCGTCTTCGCGGTCGTGGCCGGCGTCTCCGTGTACGCCGTCTGGAAGTTCCGCGCCCCGCCCGGGGACATGGACGACGGCAGCCCGATCCACGGGCACACGGGCCTCGAGATCGTCTGGACCGTGATCCCGGTCATCCTGGTGACCGCCATCGCCGTCTACTCGAGCGTCGCGCTCGCCCAGGCGGAGGACATCCCGGACGACCACATGGTCGTCGAGGTCTCGGCGCGGCAGTTCGCCTGGACGTTCACGTATCCGGGCGTGCAGCTCGAGGGCGGCCGCCCGCTGACGAGCGGCGAACTCGTCGTCCCCCTGGACGAGCCGATCGAGTTCCGCATCACGTCCGAGGACGTCATCCACTCCTTCTGGGTACCGGAGTGGCGCATGAAGCAGGACGCTGTCCAGGGGATCACGACGAGGACCGTCGTGCAGCCGACGAAGCTCGGCACCTTCCCCGTCGTGTGCACCGAGCTCTGCGGCCTCGGGCACGCGACCATGCGTTCGCAGGCGCGCGTGCTCGACGAAGCGGGCTACCGCCGGTGGATCGAGGAGCAGCGACGCCTCGCCGCCGAGGGGGCCTCCGTGCAGGGGGAGCCGCTCTTCGTCGCCAACTGCGGCAGCTGCCACACGCTGGCGGAGGCGGGGACGCAGGGGCAGACCGGTCCGGACCTCGATACGGTTCTCCCGGGTCAGGACGCGGAGTCCGTGCTCCAGTCCATCGTCGAGCCGAACGCGGAGATCAGCGAGGGGTTCCAGCCGGACGTGATGCCGCAGAACTACGGGGAGATGTTCAGCGAGCAGCAGCTCGAAGGCCTCGTCGAGTACCTGCTCGAGGCGGCGGGAGGAGGTGAGTAGTGGCCGTCGAGACCCGCGAGCACGAGGAGCATGCCGTCCAGGGGCCGCCTCCCCGCGGAGGCCGCCGCTACCTGACGGGCGCGGGCTGGCTGCGCGCGGCCTGGCTCGCCCCGCTCGCCTTCGGGCTCGCCACGCTCCTCGTCATCGGCGCGCGGGCCGCCCTCGGCTATTCCCCTCTGTGGGAGCTGCCGGTGCTGATCGCGGCCTGGACCGTGCTCGTGCCGGTCGCCTTCCTCGCCGGCATCGGCGGATTCGACTACTGGGCCTACTGGATCTCCGGGCGTCCGAGCCGGCCGGAGGACCACTCAGGCCACGGCGCGCACACCTGGAAGGACTACTTCCGGGTCAACACCGACCACAAGGTGATCGGCGTGCAGTACGTCGTGACGACGATCTTCTTCTTCGTCGCGGCAGGCCTGATGGCCATGTTCATGCGCGCGGAGCTGGCGCGCCCGGGGATGCAGTTCGTCGACACGAACACGTTCAACGGGCTCTTCTCCGTGCACGCCTCGCTCATGATCTTCCTCTTCATCATCCCGGCCTTCGCCGGCCTCGGGAACTACGTCATCCCGCTCATGATCGGCGCGCCGGACATGGCCTTCCCGCGCCTCAACGCTCTGTCCTTCTGGCTCCTGCCGATCGCCGGCTTCATGATGCTCTCGAGCTACCTCGTCCCCGACGGGGGCGCCTTCTCGGCGGGCTGGACGAACTACGCGCCGCTCTCGGTCGTCCAGCCGGACGGGAACCTCTTCTTCCAGATGGGCGTCCAGTGGGCGGGCGCGTCCTCGATCATGACCGCGCTCAACTTCCTGGTCACGATCATCACCATGCGGGCGCCGGGAATGTCCTTCTGGCGCATGCCGCTGCTCGTCTGGGCCAACTTCGCGACCTCGACGCTGGTGGTCATCGCCACGCCGTTCGTCGCCGGCTCGCAGTTCTTCATCCTCTTCGACCGGGTCCTGCACACGAACTTCTTCGACCCGGCGCAGGGCGGCGACGTGATCGCCTACCAGCACATCTTCTGGTTCTACTCCCACCCGGCCGTCTACATCATGATGCTGCCCGGCTTCGGGATCGCCTCGGAGGTCATCTCCGTCTTCGCGCGGAAGCCGATCTTCGGCTACCGGCTGATGGCTCTCTCGCTGATGGCCATCCTCATCCTCGGCTTCTCCGTCTGGGCGCACCACATGTTCGTCTCCGGGATGGCTTCCTGGCTGCGCATCCCCATGATGCTGACCACGCTCGTCATCGCTGTGCCGACCGGAATCAAGGTCTTCAGCTGGCTGGCCACGCTCTGGGAGGGGCGCCTGCACTTCACGACGCCGATGCTCTTCGCCTCCGGCTTCGTCTCCATGTTCGTGATCGGTGGACTCTCGGGGATCTACCTCGGCTCGGTCCCGATCGACATCCACGCGAGCGACACGTACTTCGTGGTCGCCCACATCCACTACGTGCTCTTCGGGGGCTCCCTCTTCACGATCTTCGCGGGGATCTACTACTGGTTCCCGAAGATGACGGGACGGATGTACGACGAGCGGCTGGGGAAGGTGCACTTCTGGATGACCTTCGTCGGCTTCAACGTCACCTTCTTCCCCATGCACTGGGTCGGCCTCCAGGGGATGCCGCGGCGGGTCGCCGACTACGCGCCCGAGTTCGGCACCTGGAACTTGGTCATCTCGATCGCCTCCTTCGCGCTCGGCGCCTCGACGCTCGTCTTCCTCTACAACATGATCGTCAGCTGGCGGCGCGGGCTGCCCGCGCCCGGGAACCCATGGCGCGCGCTCACGCTCGAGTGGCAGGTCTCCTCCCCGCCGCCCATCTTCAACTTCGACTCGATCCCGCAGGTCGTCGGCAGCCCGTACGAATACGGCGTCCGCGGGGCCCGTCACGCGGTGATGGACGGGCGGCCGGTCGAGACGGGCCGGGCGCCCGAGCCGGCCGAGGCGATTCACTCGTCGTGAGCGTCCGGGCGTCGTGACGGAGAACCCCTACGAGGAGGCTGCGCGGCCCGAGCCGACGGCCCGCCCCCGGCACGTTCTCGTCGTGGCGAACGAGACCGTTGCGGGGAGGAGGCTGATCGACGCCCTCCGCGCGAAGGCCGCCGAAGGCCCGGTCCGGGTCACAGTGATCTCGCCCCAGAACGACCCGAGGGCGGGCTTCGTCGTCTACGAGGAGAGCCGGCGCTCGAGCGCCGAGCGGCGTCTCCGCCGCACGCTCGAGCTCCTGCACGAAGCAGGCATCGCCGCGCGCGGGATCGTCGTGGATCCCGATCCGCTCCAGGCGCTCAAAGACGCGCTCCACCAGTTCGCGCCGGTGGACGAGGTCGTCATCTCGACGCATCCCGGCTCCGTCAGGTCGAGCTGGTTGCGCGGCGGTCTCGTCGACCGCGCCCGCAAGGCCACGGACGTGCCAGTCACCCATGTGGAGGTGGACCTCGAGTCCCCTCGCGAGCGCGCCCACGTGCTCGTGCTGGCCAACCAGACGATCGTCGGCGGCCCGCTGCTCGACGCCGTGCGCGAGCGGGCCCGGACCTCCGCGTCCGAGTTCACGCTCGTCGCCCCCGCCGACCAGCCGGGCGTCCAGCGCCGTCTCGAGCGGGCGCTCGCCGTCCTCCGGGAGGCGGGTATCGAGGCGAGCGGGCACATTGGCGACCCGGACCCTGTCACCGCGGCGCTCAACGCCGTCCACGAGGAGCGTGTCGACGAGATCATCGTGTCGACCTTTCCCGAGGCGACCTCGGGCTGGCTGCGGAGAGACGTCGTCGCGAGGATCAGGAAGGGAGCCGACCTTCCCGTGCAGCACGTCGTCGTCGCTCCCGAGCAGGCGGAGGCCCTCCTCTGAGCCCGGCCGCCCACGCCCACGCCCACGCCGAGCATCCGCCCGAGGCGCACCGGAGCTCGCGGGTCGACGCCCGTCTGCTCGGGATCTACCTCTTCATCGCCTCCGAGGTGATGCTGTTCGGCTCCTTCTTCAGCGCGTACTTCTTCGCGCGCGTGGTGGCCGCCGCAGGCGAGGCGTGGCCGCCGGAAGGCTTCGAGCTGCCCGTCTACCTCGCCCTCCTGAACACGATCATCCTGGTGACCTCGAGCTTCACGATGCACTGGGCGCTCCAGTCGGTGAAGCGCAACAACCGCTCGGGGCTGGTGGGCGGGCTCGCGCTCACGTTCCTCCTCGGCCTCACCTTCCTCCTCATCCAGGCGCGCGAATACACGCGGATCGGGTTCTCGCCCGGGGACAACGCCTTCGCCTCGACCTTCTTCGGGCTCACGGGCCTGCACGGCGCCCACGTCTTCGTCGGCCTCAACCTGCTCCTCTTCGCGCTCATCCGGTCGGCGCGCGGGCACTACGGCCCGGAGCCCGAACGCCATCTCGGCGTCGAGCTGCCCGGGATCTACTGGCACTTCGTGGACGTAATGTGGATCGTGGTCTACACCACCGTCTACGTCATCTAGGGAGGCAAGCCGGTCGTGAGGAATCCGTTCCGGAGCGAAGCCGAGGCGTTCAGGTTCGTGCTCCTCTCCGTGGCGCTCTTCGCCGCCGTGGCCGTCGCGGGCATCCTGGGAGGCGGATGGGCCGCCCTCGGGGTCTTCCTCACGCTCGCGGTCGGGGTCGGCATCTACCTGAAGAGTGAGCCGCCGCCACGCGAGGCGGCCGTCTGGGAGCGTCGGCGGGCCGACGACCGTCGCCATCTTCTCGTCGTGGCCAACGAGACCGTCGCGGGGCGCGCGCTGCGCGCCGAGATCGTCCACCGGACCGAGGGCTACGACGCCGAGGTGCTCGTCGTCTGCCCGGCGCTGAACACCAAGCTCCGGCACTGGGTCTCGGACGAGGATCAGGCCCGGGCCCAGGCGCAGAAGCGGCTCGACGCCTCGCTCGGCGCCCTGGCGGAGGAGGGGATCAGTGTCCGGGGAGAGGTCGGCGACGCCGATCCGCTCCAGGCGATCGAGGACGCGGTTCGCACCTTCGGCGTGGACGAGATGATCATCTCGACGCACCCCCCAGGACGCTCGAACTGGCTCGAGAGGGGCGTGGTCGCGACCGCGCGCGAGCTCTACGACGTCCCCATCTCGCACGTCGTCGTCGATCTCGAGCACGAGCGGGCGCGAAGCGGCGCGGCTCGAGCCGCGCCGGAGTAGTCGGCGCCTAGCCCGGAGCCGCGGTCGTGGTCTCCCCGGTCGTCGTCTCGCCGCAGCCGGGGATGTTCGCGCCGGCGACGCTCGCCACGTAGGCGGCGACGTCCGCGGCGTCCTGACCGGTGACGAGGTCGGCCGGCATCTGGCTGTTCTCACCGGGGATGTCGATCTGGCCGCGGACGACGTCGAAGAACGTGCTCTCGTCGAACCCCTGCTCGCACGCGTAGCCGAACGCCTGGTCGAGGTCGGGTCCGACCTGGGAGACAGTGCCCGCGTCGGCAAGCGTGTGACAGCGGCCGCACTGTCCCTCACCGGTGAAGAGAGCCTTCCCGTTGGCCTCGTTGGCGCCTTCCAGCCCCGTCACGTCCCCGCCTCCACAGCCGGCCGTAAGGAGCGCCGCTCCGAGGACCGAGAGGGCGAGCAGCCGGAAGCTCACGCGCCGGCTAGCTCTGGGCCTCGACCTGGCCGAGGTTGCCGAGAGCCTCGTCCCGGGTCTCGTAGATCGGGAAGACCTTGTTCAGCCCGGTGATCTCGAAGATCTTCGTGATATTCCGGTCGCTGCAGACGAGCGAGAGCTGGCCGCCGCTCGGGCGCAGGCGCTTGACCCCGCCGACGAGCACGCCGAGCGTCGTCGAGTCGATGAACGTCGTGTCCGTGAAGTCGACCACGACCTGCTTGCCGCCCTGGCCGATCACCTCGAGCAACTGCTGCTTGAACTCCGGGGCCGTGTAGAGATCGACCTCGCCCGAGAGCGCGATGACGTGCGCGTCGTCTCCCACGTGCTCCGTCTTGATGTCGAAGTTCATGAGTCCCCTTGAGTCCGCTTGCGGCCCCGTACCTTACTGGTCTCCACTCGCGCCCGCGAAGGACCGGAGCAGCTCGATCCGGTCCCGCACCTGCTCTGCGCTCGAGTCGTCGGGAGCGAGCTCGAGGAAGCGCTCGTAGGCCGTGATGGCGGAGTCGTACCGTGCCGCCGTCTCGGCTGCCTGGGCGAACTGGAGCCAGAGCAGGGGATCATCGTCCACCAGGAGCGTCAAGCGCTGGTAGACGTCGGTCTGAAGGGCCCCGTAGCGCTGCGCCTCGGCCTGCGCCGCCTGCGCACGGGCGTCCGCCTCGCCCGCGACGGACTCCACGATCGCGTTCTCCGTAAGAGCCTGCGCGAACGGCGACGAGGGCGCGAACTGCTGCTGGATGCGCGCGGCTCCGGCCTCGCCGCTCGCCTGCTCGAACCGCCGCTGCGCCTCGGCCGCCTCGAGGCCGTAGAGGGAGGCGAGCGCCCGAAGGCCGTCCTCGTCACGGGGGCGGGTGGTCGTGTAGCGCTCGTACGCGGCGATCGCCTGCTCGACCTGGCCGTCGGTCTGGAGCGCGCGCGCGAGCTCGAGCTGCGCCTGGGGATCTTGCGGGTTGTCGGCGAGCCTCTCTCGCGCCTCGTCCACGGAGGGGCCGGCCGCGCCCGGCTGGCGGTTGAAGATGTCGGAGAGGTAGTCGCCGATCCCCGAGCCCGCTCCCGTGCCGACGCTGAAGACGAGGTAGCCGCCCAGGAAGACGACGGCCAGCAGGAGGAAGACCCACTTCGCCCGGCGGCGAAGCTTGGGGAAGAACATCAGGTCTTCGACGTTAGAGGCGCTTCGGTGGTGAGCATGCGCGCTCGCGCGGCGGCGGCGCTGTGTCGAAGCTCGTGCCACTCGAAACCTCCTTTCTCGTATCGCTCCTCGCCCTCCACGAGCGTCAGGTGCACCCGCTCGGGCGAGCCGCCGAAGACCACGGCGACGGTTGGGTCCTCCCAGGGGAGGTACGGCGAGCCGGTGAGCGAGACGACGGCGAGGTCGGCCCGCTTGCCGGCGGCGAGCGACCCGATCTCGCCGTCGAGGCCGAGCGCGCGCGCCGACCCAAGCGTAGCGAGTTCGAGCGCCTCGCTCGCCCCGAGAGCGTCCGGCCGCTCCGCTCGGGCCCGCGCCGCGTAGACCGCCGCGCGCATCTCCTCCCACATGTCGAGCGAGGGCGTGGAGGCCGGGCTGTCCGTGCCGAGGCCCACCCGGAGGCCCGCGTCCAGGAGCGCGCGCAAGGGAGCGACGCCGCAGCCGAGGAGCGCGTTCGAGCGCGGGCAGTGGGCGACTGCGACGTCGTGCTCCGCCAGGAGCTCGATCTCCTCCTCGTCGACCTTGACGCAGTGGGCTGCGACGACGCGAGGCTCGAGGAGGCCGTGCTCCGCGAGGTGGCGCACGGCCGTGCTCCCCGGCGGGTCGATCTCGCTGACGGCGGCGATCGGGCCCCCGCCGTGGAGCATGAATTCGGTCTCGTCGTCGGATTCGGCGACGTGTGTCGCCACCGGCCGCCCGAGGGAGTAGGAGGCCCTGTAGACGTCCGCCGAGACCGAGTACGGCGCGTGCGGGGAAACGCCGAGGATGACGCGCTCCCCGGCCTCGCCTTCGAGCTCCTCTATGCGCGCACGCCGCCCCTCGACGCGGCTCGGGTCGGCCCCGAAGACCTCGAGGTAGACGACGGCGCGAAGGTCGAGCTCGGCCGCCGCCACGGCGGCGGCCCCGCTGAAGCTCGCGTCGCCCACGGTCGTGACCCCACCCGCGAGGCTCTCGGCTGCGCCGAGGCGGGCGATGGCGACGAACTCGTCCCACCCTATTCGCGCCTTGCGCTCGATGTGCGTGTGCAGCCAGGGGCCGAATGGGAGCCCGTCGCCGAAGCCCGCGTAGACGGCGTACTCGAGGTGCGTGTGTGCGTTCACGAGCCCGGGGACGATCGCGGCCCCGGGGAAGTGGCGGCGTTCACCGCCGAGCTCGTCGCCCGGGCCGACGGCGACGATGCGCCCGTCCTCGACGCCGACGCCGCCGCGCTCGATCGGCGCCCCCTCGACGGGGAGCACCCAGTCGGCGGTGTACGCGATCACGACTCCGTGCCGGCGAAGTACGCCTCGCGGCGCGCCTCGATCTTCGCCGCCCACCGCCGCTCGAGGAAGACGGACGCCCAGATGGACGCCTCGAAGAGGATGAGGAGCGGCACCGTCTCGAATGCGAGCGAGACCGGGTCAACCGTCGGGAGGAGAATCGCCACGACGACGACCAGGACGTATCCGATGCGGCGGTTGCTGCGCAGCCAGTCCGAGGTCACGACGCCGAGGCGCACGAGCGCGAGCACGAAGATCGGGAGCTCGAAGACGAGCCCGAGACCGAGGAGCCCGAGGGTGACGAACGAGTAGTAGTAGCTCGCCCGGATCTCGATATCGAGGAGCTCCTCGTTGTACGTCGTGAGGAAGCCGAGCGCCTTCGGGAAGACGACGAAGTAGGCGAAGGCGACTCCGCCTGCGAAGAGGGCGGTGGCGATGGCGACGAAGACCGCGACGATCCTCTGGGCGTGCTCCTCGAAGGCGGGCGCGAGGAAGCTCCAGAACTGCCAGAGGAGAACCGGCAGGGCAAGCGCCAGCCCGGCGTAGAAGCTGACCTTGATGGACGTGAAGAAGGGCTCGGTGACCCCCAGCGTGGTCAGCGTCTTGTCGTCCGGGAGCGGTTCCTTCAGCCAGCGGAGGATCTCGTCCTGGAAGGCGAACGCGATTGCGAAGCCGACACCGACGGCGATCAGCGCGATGATCAGCCGCGTCCGCAGCTCGTCGAGGTGCTCGACGAGCGTGACCCGATCGCCGTGGGCAAGGCGACGCGGCAGCTGCATCGGCGCGGGCTAGCTCGAGGAGACGCGCTCGGTCTCGGACCGCTCTCGCGCGGGCGGAGTGGAGCTCTCGGAGGGCGGAGGCGTCAGCTCCGCCTTCTCGGCGGGCTCGGGCTCGTCCTTGCCGGTGACCGCGTCCTTGAACTCGCGCATCCCGTGGCCGATCGACCGGCCCATCTCCGGGAGGCGCTTGGCCCCGAAGACGAGCAGGAGCAGAACCATGAGGATGACGAGCTCCCAGATGCCGATTCCGAACGGCACGGACGTCAGGATACCAGCCTCGGTGAGGGGGGAGGAGGTTGGGGAGCCGCTACACTGACCGTGTTACGAGCGGCCCGAGCGGCCGTGGAGCGACCTAGTACAGAGGTGTTACGAAGCTTGGCTCTGCTCGAGATTACGAATCTGCACGTTGCCACTGAGGATGGCACCGAGATCGTCCGGGGCGTCGACCTCCGCGTCGACACCAACGAGGTGCACGCGATCATGGGCCCGAACGGCTCGGGCAAGTCCACGCTCGCCTACGCGCTCATGGGTCATCCGGCCTATGAGATCACGGAGGGCGAGATCCTCCTCGACGGCGAGGACGTGACGGAGCTCGAGGCGGACGAGCGCGCACAGCGCGGCCTCTTCCTCGCGTTCCAGTACCCCCATGCCGTCCCCGGCGTGACGGTCGCCAGCTTTCTGCGCTCCGCCGTCAACGCCATCCGCAAGGCGAAGGCGGGGGGCGAGGACGATCCGATCAAGATTCCGGAGTTCCGCAAGAAGCTCGACGCCGCGGTGAAGGAGCTCAAGGTTCCGAAGGAGATGGCGGGCCGCTATCTGAATGACGGCTTCTCCGGCGGTGAGAAGAAGCGCGTCGAGATCCTCCAGATGGCGCTCCTGGAGCCGCGGATCGCCATCCTGGACGAGACCGACTCCGGGCTCGACATCGACGCGCTCCGCATCGTCGCGGGCGGCGTCAAGAATCTCGTGGGCCCCCAGATGGGCGCCCTCGTGATCACGCACTACCAGCGAATTCTCAACTACATCGATCCGGACTTCGTGCACGTCTTCGTCGACGGGCGAATCGTCGAGGAAGGTGGGCCCGAGCTGGCCCAGAAGCTGGAAGCCGAGGGCTACGAGGCGTTCGCGCCCGAGCCGGTGGGAGGTGAGGCCTGATGGCCGCAGTCCCCGAGACCCAGGTCGTAGCGGAGATCGGCAACGAGTACCGCTACGGCTTCCACGATCCCGAGGAGTACTTCTTCAAGTCCCAGCGCGGCCTCACGCGGGAGGTCGTCGCGGCGATCTCCGAGCACAAGGGCGAACCGCAGTGGATGCGCGACTTCCGGCTGAAGTCACTCGACTACTTCGAGGCCCGCCCGATGCCGACGTGGGGCGGCGACCTCTCCGGCATCGACTTCGAGAACATCTACTACTACATCCGACCGACAGAGACGCAGGCGAAGTCCTGGGAGGACCTCCCGCCCGACATCAAGCAGACGTGGGACCGCCTCGGCATCCCCGAGGCCGAGCGCAAGTTCCTCGCCGGCGTCGGCGCCCAGTACGAGTCCGAGGTCGTCTACCACAAGCTCAAGGAGGATCTGGAGAACCAGGGCGTCCTCTTCCTCGACATGGATTCCGGGCTGCGTGAGCACGAGGAGCTCGTGCGCCAGTACTTCGGCACGATCATTCCCCAGAACGACAACAAGTTCGCGGCTCTGAACTCGGCCGTCTGGTCGGGCGGCTCGTTCATCTACGTGCCGCCGGGCGTCTCCATCGAGATGCCGCTCCAGGCGTACTTCCGCATCAACGCGGAGAACATGGGCCAGTTCGAGCGCACCCTGATCATCGTCGACGAGGGCGCCTACGTGCACTACGTCGAGGGCTGCACGGCCCCGATCTACACGACCGACTCGCTGCACTCGGCAGTCGTCGAGATCATCGTCAAGCCGGGTGCCCGCTGCCGCTACACGACGATCCAGAACTGGTCGAACAACGTCTACAACCTCGTCACCAAGCGCGCGGTCGCCTACGAGAACGCGACCATGGAGTGGGTGGACGGGAACCTCGGGTCGAAGCAGACCATGAAGTACCCGGCCATCTGGCTGATGGGCGAGGGCGCCCACGGCGAGGTGCTCTCGATCGCCTTCGCAGGCGACGGGCAGCACCAGGACGCAGGCGGCAAGGCGGTGCACGTAGCGCCCAACACCTCCTCGGTGATCACGTCCAAGTCGATCTCGAAGGACGGAGGGCGGTCGAGCTACCGCGGCCTGCTCGAGGTGGCCAAGGGTGCCACGGGCGCACGCTCGAAGGTCGTCTGCGACGCGCTCATCCTCGACGAGGCCTCGCGCACGGACACGTACCCGTACATCAGGATCGACGAGAACGACGTCGACATCGGCCACGAGGCGACCGTCTCCAAGATCGGCGAGGAGCAGCTCTTCTACCTCATGAGCCGCGGACTCTCCGAGGCGGAGGCCGCCGCCATGATCGTCTCCGGCTTCGTCGAGCCGATCACCAAGGAGCTCCCGCTCGAGTACGCGGTCGAGATGAACCGGCTGATCCAGCTCCAGATGGAAGGAAGCGTTGGGTAGTGCAGGTCGAGCGGCTCGACTTCGTCGCGGTGCCCTCGCGCGACTCGGAAGGCGCGCGCGCGTTCTACGGCGGGACCCTCGGGCTTCGCGCTGACGAGCACGCCCAGTTCGAGTTCTGGGCGGGCGACACCTGCCTCGGCATCTGGGAGCCGGAGCGTCTCGGCGTCGAGTTCACGCCGCAGCGGAACGGACACCTCGCCCTGCACGTGGCGGACGTCGCAGGGGCTCGAGCCGACCTCGAGGCGAAGGGAGTCGAGTTCTTCGGCGAGACGCTCGACACCGGCGTCTGCCACATGGCGTTCTTCCGGGACCCGGACGGCAACGACCTGATGCTCCACCGCCGCTACGCCTCGTACGAGTAGTGACGCAGTGAACCCCATGCCCTACCCAGCGAACGGCCATGTCCGGTGCCAGGCACCGGCTGTGTCCCGCGCGGCCATGCCGGGGTCAGACCCCGTCGTGTCCGAAAGGGACGATGGATAGGGCCGATCTTCTCGAGCGGTATCGCGCTCTCCCGCTTCCGACCACGTCGGAGGAGAGCTGGCGCTTCACGGACCTCCGCGGCTTCGATCCCGACGCCTTCGTCCAGAACGGCCACGTCCGGGGTCAGACCCCGGCACGTCCGAAGGAGTCGATGCTCGACATCGACGCGGCCGGTATCGCCGAGCTCACCGAGTCCGGCGTGGAGATCGTTCGCGCCCCCGAAGGAGTGACGTTCGAGCCGCTCGGCGACGACGAGCGGCTGGGCGAGCTCGTCGGCGTCGAGGACAAGCTCACCGCCCACAACGCGGCGGCCTGGAAGCACGGCCTGCTCGTGCGCGTGCCCGCCGGGGTCGAGATCGAGAAGCCGCTCTACGTACGCGTGGGCAGCTCGACCGACGAGGGCGCCGTGTTCTGGCGCCTGCTCGTCGTCGCCGAGGAGGGCTCGCGCTTCTCCCTCATCGAGGAGGCTGCCTCCGAGTCGGCTGGGCTCTCCGCCTACACGAACGCCGCCGTCGAGCTCTTCGTCGAGCAGACCGCGAAGCTCGAGTACGTCTCGATCCAGAACCTCTCGCGCGAGACCTGGCACTTCGCCACCCACCGGGCGCGGGTCGCTCGCGACGCCGAGCTCGACTGGGTCGCCGGCGGCTTCGGCTCGCACAAGGGCAAGGTGCGGATCGAGAATGACCTTGCCGGCCCGGGTGCGACGTCGCGCGTGACCGGCGCCTACTTCGCCGATGGGTCGCAGCATCTCGACTACGACACGCTCCAGCAGCATCTGGCTCCGAACACGACCTCCGACTTCGCCTTCAAGGGCGTCCTCCGGGACGCCGCCACCTCGGTCTGGCGCGGGATGATCCGCGTCGCCAGGGACGCACAGAAGACGAACGCCTACCAGGAGAACCGCAACCTCCTCCTCTCGCCGAAAGCGCACGCCGACTCGATCCCCGGCCTGGAGATCCTCGCCAACGACGTCCGCTGCACGCACGGCGCCACGGTGAGCCAGGTGAACCGCGACGAGCTCTTCTACTGCATGGCGCGCGGGCTCTCGCGCTCGGAGGCCGAGCTCCTGATCGTGCGCGGCTTCTACCAGGAGATCTTCGACCGCATCGAGCTCGCCCCGGTTCGCGAGGCGCTCCAGAGCGTCCTCGAGGCGCGCCTGCTCGCGGTGTGACCTGCTGCGCGCCCAAGGGCTACCGCGAGCTCTTCGGCGAGCGCGCGGCCCGGCGGGACGCAAGGCGCTATCGCCGCAAGGGTCTCGACGAGACAGCGGAGCGAATGGTGGACTTCCTGCGCGGACGCGGCCTCGACGATGCGACAGTCCTCGAGATCGGCGGCGGCGTCGGCGCGATCGGGCTCGAGCTCCTCAAGGCGGGCGCGGGCCGCGCAGTCGAGATCGAGCTCTCGCCGAATTACGAGCGCACGGCGGCCGAGCTCGCCCACGAGCTCGGCTTCGAAGGTCGGGTCGAGCGGCGGCTCGGCGACGTCGTCGCGGAGGGCGAGACGGTGCCCGAGGCGGACGCGGTCGTGCTGCACCGCGTCGTCTGCTGCTACCCGGACGTCGACGCCCTCGTCGGCGCTGCCGGGGAGCGGGCCCGGAGCCACCTCGTGCTCAGCTTCCCGCGCGACCGCGGGCTCGTCCGCGCGGGCCGAACGGTGATCAACCTCTGGTTCCGCCTGCGCCGCTGGGACTTCCGCTTCCACCTGCACCCGCGCGCAGCCATCCTGGCGGCCGCTGAGCGAAGAGGCCTCCGTCCGGTGCTCGAGCACCAGGGAGCGATCTGGCAGGTGGCGGCGCTCGAGCGCACGTCCTCCTAGATCTCGGTCGGCAGCTTCCCGGGAGGGCCGAGGAGCTCGATGCCGTGGCGCGCGGCGACCTCGGCGACCGTGCTCGGGTCCGCCCCGGGAGCGGCGGCGACCTCGCGAACGAACGCCTCGAAGCCGGCCGGGGACCCGACGACGAGCCAGCGTGCCCCGTCCGTCCCCACGCGGTACGTGTGCGGAACGCCTCGGGGCGCGAGAGCGCAGGCTCCCGCTTCGAGCTCGATCGCCTGCTCACCGACGAAGAGCGTCACGCGGCCCTCGAGCATGTAGAAGGCCTCGTCGTCGCGATGGTGGACGTGCACGGGCGGCATGTCGCCCGCCGGTCCGGTCATCTCGACGAGCCCGTACGCGCCCCCGCTGGCGTCCCCGTCGACGTGAACCCTCGCGACATCGGCGAGGAACTCGAGCGGCTCGGTCTCGACGAGCTGGGTCATCGTGTCCTCCCTCAGAGTAAGCTCTATTATGGATCTTATATCTCTAATCTAGAGTTATGGCAAGGAGGGAGCTCACCCCGTTCTCCTACGCCGTCCTCGCGCTCGTGGGCGAAGGCGGTGCGGGGCCGCACGACGTCGTCCGCATGATGCGCCAAGGCCGGATCTACTGGAGCGCTGCGGAGAGCCACTACTACGCGGAGCCGAAGCGGCTCGAGCGACTCGGGTACCTGGCCTCGCGCAAGGAGCCGGGGAAGACACGCGAGCGAACGCATTACACGCTCACCCCCAAGGGACGGAGGGCGCTTCGGAGCTGGGTTGCGGAGCCTGCGAGGCTGCCGCGCATCCAGCACGAAGCGGTCGTGAAGCTTCTCGCGGCGGATCTCGTGGACGACGCGACGGTGCTCGAGAGCCTCGAGGCGATGCGAGCGGACGTCGCCGACGTGGCGGCGCGACTCGACGTCGCCGAGGCCGTCGCGGCAACGCTTCCCCACCGTGAACGCTATCTCCGCCTCGTACACGCGCTCGGGCGCAGGATCCTCGCTGCCCATCTCGATTGGCTGGACGACGTCGAGCGTGAGCTCGGTGGCGAGAGGAAGCGCGCGGGACGGCCGGTACCATGAGCTCGATGGCGGTCACGGCACAGCGAGAGCTCGACGCGCGCAGCCTGCGCGCCGACTTTCCCATCTTCGAGCGGCCGGTCCACGGGAAGCCGCTCGCATACCTCGACTCCGCCTCCTCCTCGCAGAAGCCCCGGAAGGTGCTCGACGCCATGCGAGACCTCTACGAGACCTCCTACGCCAACATCCACCGGGGGGTCTACGACCTCGCCGAGCGCGCGACCGAAGCCTACGAGGGCGCCCGCGAGAACGTGCGCGCCTTCGTCAACGCCGAGTCGACGCGCGAGATCGTCTTCACCCGCAACGTCACGGAGGCCCTCAACCTCGTCGCGTACGGCTGGGGCCTGGACAACCTCGGCCCGGGCGACCTCGCGGTCGCGACCGAGATGGAGCACCACTCGAACTTCGTCCCCTGGCAGTACATCGCGGAGCGGACGGGTGCCGAGTTCGCCGCCATCCCGGTCGACGACCAGGGCGAGCTCCGGCTCGACGAGCTCGACCAGATCGCAGCCCGCGGCCGCGTGAAGGTGCTCGCCTGCATGCTCGTCTCCAACTCGCTCGGGACGATCAACCCCGTCGAGCGCCTCGTCGAGTGGGGGCACGAGCAGGGGGCGATCGTCGTCGTCGACGCGGCGCAGGCCGTGCCGCACAAGCCCGTCGACGTGCAGGCGCTCGGCTGCGACTTCCTCGGCTTCACGGGCCACAAGATGTGCGGGCCGACAGGGATCGGTGCGCTCTGGGGCCGTGCGGAGCTGCTCGAGCGGATGTCGCCGTTCGAGCTCGGAGGACACATGATCCGCAAGGTCACGGTGGAGCGGACGACCTGGAACGAGATCCCGCACAAGTTCGAGGCCGGCACAGGGGCGATCGCGGAGGCGGTGGGGCTCGGAGCCGCGATCGACTACCTGAACGACGTCGGCCTCGAGGCGATCGAGCGCCACGAGCGCGAGCTGACCGAGTGCGCGCTCGGCCGCCTGGGCGAGATCCCCGGCCTGCGCGTCTTCGGGCCGCCGGCCGACCGGCGGGTCGGGATCGTCTCCTTCGACCTCGAGGGCGTCCATCCTCACGACGTGGCACAGATCGTGGACTCGGAGGGCGTGGCCGTTCGCGCCGGGCACCACTGCAACCAGCCGCTCATGACGCGGCTTGGCCTGGCGGCGACGACGCGGGCGAGCTTCTACCTCTACACCCTGCCCGAGGAGATCGACCGGCTCGCCGACGGTCTCCACAAGGCGCGTAAGCTGTTTTCCTGATGTCCGAGCTCGACAGCCTCTACCGCGAGGTCATCCTCGACCACTACAAGAACCCGCGTGGCCACGGGGTCATCGACGACCCCGACGTCGAGGCGGAGGGCCAGAACCCCCTCTGCGGAGACGAGGTCTCGATCGCGGTCGCATTCGAGGGCGACACCATCCAGGAGGTCCGTTTCCAGGGACGCGGGTGCGCCATCAGCCAGGCGGCGACGTCGATGCTCATGGACATGGTCCGGGGGCGAACGGCGCAGGAGGTCGCGGCCATGTCCCGCGACGATCTCCTGGAGGAGGTGGGCATCCCGCTCACGCCGGTCCGCCTCAAGTGCGCCCTGCTCGGCCTCGGCGTCCTCAAGCTCGCCCTGCACAAGGGCCGGGGCACCCCGCTGCCGGACGAATGGGTGGGCCTGGAAGAGCTGGAACTCAAGTAGCCGTGCCCGAGCTGACCGTCTGTCCGGTCGCGGAGCTACCGCCCGGCGAGGTGAAGATCGTGCGCGCGGGCGAGCTGGCCATCGGGGTCTACAACCTCGGAGGCGAGTACTACGCGATCGAGGACCGCTGCTCTCACGACGACGGCCCCCTCGCGGAAGGCGACTTCGACGCCGACACGGGCGTCGCCATCTGTCCCCGGCACGGCGCGAACTTCGACGTGCGCACCGGCCGGGCGCTCACGCTTCCCGCCTACCTGCCGGTGGACACCTTCGAGGTGCGCGTGGAGGACGATTTCATCCGCGTGGTAGTCCCCTAGACTCTTCCAGGTGGATTCCAGGCAACAACGGGTGGCGAAGAACGAAGCGCTCTTCCGCGAGGTGAACGAGCGGATCGCCGAGGTGAACGAGCCTCTGGCACCCGAGGAGCCGTCGGACTACCTGTGCGAGTGCGGCAGCCGGGACTGCACCGAGCCGGTTGCCCTCACGCGGGCCGAGTACGAGAAGGTGCGAGGCGTGCCCACGCACTTCGCGGTCGTCTCGGGACACGTCGTTCCTGACGTCGAGCACGTCGTGGCGGAGAGAGATCGGTACGTGATCGTCGAGAAGAACGCGCCTGACGCGGCGCGGATCGCGATCGAGCGCGACCCGCGTTCCTAGTGCTCGACGACCGCGTTCGTCGTGTGCTCGCCCGGATGGAGGCCGAGGGCGGCGGCCCTCCGGCCGTCGCCGTCGCACCGGCGACCGGGCGCTTCCTCTTCTCGCTCGTGGCTCCCCAGACCGACAGCGAGGTGCTCGAGGTTGGCGCCGGCCGCGGCTACTCCACGATCTGGCTCGCCGCCGGCGTGCGCTACCTGGGCGGGCGGGTGCTCTCCCTCGAGAAGAACGCGGAGACGGCCGAAGCATGGCGTCGGAACGTGGGCGAGGCGGGACTGGAGGGGTGGGTCGAGCTCGTCGAGGGCGACGCTCTCGAGACGCTGCCGGAAATCGAGGACGTCTTCGACGTCGTCTTCCTTGACGCCGCGAAGGACGAATACGAGCGCTACTTCGAGCTCGCGCGGACGAAGCTGGAGCCGGGCGGCGTCGTCCTGGCCGACAACGTGCTTTCGCACGAGGGCGTCCTCGGCGCCTACAGCCGCGCTCGCCAGTCCGACCCGGGCCTGGTCAGCGTCACCGTGCCCCTCGACCGCGGGATCGAGCTGACCGCCGTCCTCACCGGTTCGCTAGAGTGAGCCGTACCACGGAAAGGAGGTGGTCCGACGTTGAGCAAAGATTCGGGCAGTGGAGGTAGTCGCAGGTAGGGGCGTGTCCCCAGGACCTACGGGGAATCGCCTAGCCAGCGTGGGGGACACCCAGCGCCCCTGCCGAATTCAGGCGATCTACTGCTTCCGGGGCGCCCGCAAGGGCGCCCCGGATGGTTAAGCGCGAGCGACCGCGCGGCGGAGCTGCTCCTCGACGCTGATCGGCTCGATCCCGAAGGCCTCCACCGCAGGGCCGACGTCGACCACGTTGTCCCCGAAGTCGAGCATCTCGACCGCCGCGCGCGCGCCCCGCAGCGGGGGCAAGAGCTGCCCGACGACCGCGCCCGCTCTGAGAAGCCCGGGCGGCATCGTGAACGCGAGCCGGCGCTTGCCCAGCACCTTGCGGATCTCTGCGTGCAGCTCCTCCCAGGTGAGCCGGTCGGGGCCGCCCAGCTCGAACGTCCGGTTCACGGCTTCCGGGGTCGAGAACGCCTTGGCGAAGAAGGCGGCCACGTCGTCGACCCAGATCGGCTGCATGCGGTGGCGGCCCAGGACGGGGGTCACGGGCGACCAGCGGACGAGCATGAGCTGCTGCGGGAGCTGGCCGCCCTCCTTGCCGAAGACGAAGCTCGGCCGGAAGACGACGTGCTCCAGGCCGGACCGCTTCACCTCCCCCTCCATCTCCCACTTGGCTCGGTAGTAAGGCGCCACGTCGAGGGTCTCCTCGCTGACGCCGTTCGCGCTCATGAGCACGAAGCGCGCAACGTTCGCCTCCTTCGCCGCGGCGACCAGGTCGCGAGTGCCCTGCGTCATCACACGCTCCGTCGCGTTGGGATCGGCGAACGGCGGCAAGCCGACGAGGTGCACGACCGCTTCGCAGCCCTCGACGGCACGGCGGAGGCTGGCAGCGTCGGTCATGTCGCCGAGCACCACCTCACAGCCCCACGCCCGGAGCCGTTCCTGCTTCTCCGGCCGGCGGGCGAGGACGCGAACCGGCCGCTCCTCGGCGCGCAGCGCGTGCACGACCTTCGAGCCGACGAACCCGGTCCCTCCCGTCACGAGGATCACCGCGCGGGCTCCCGTTCGAAGTTCTTCCAGTAGCGGCTGGGCGTCGGCCCCGCCTGGCCCTGGTACTTGGAGCCGAGGGCGCCGCCGCCGTAGGGCGTCTCGGCGGGCTCCGTCAGCTGCACGAAGGAGAGCTGGCCGATCTTCATCGCGTAGTAGATCGTGATCGGGAGGTTGGCCACGTTGGAGAGCTCGAGCGTGACGTGACCGTCCCAGCCCGGGTCGATGAACCCAGCCGTCGAGTGGATGAGCAGCCCGAGCCGACCGAGCGAGCTCTTGCCCTCGAGCCGCGCCACGAGGTCGTCGGGCAGGGTCACCCGCTCCAGGGTCGAGCCGAGCACGAACTCGCCCGGGTGGAGGATGAAGGGCTCGTCCTCGTCCACCTCGACGAGCTCCGTCAGGTCGTCCATGGGCTGCTTGACGTCGATGAAGGGGTAGCGCGCGTTGTGGAAGACCCGGAAGAGCCGGTCGACCCGGACGTCCACGCTCGACGGCTGGAGGAGCTCCTCCTCGTAAGGATCGATGCCGATGCGGCCCTCCTCGAGGAGCCGGCGGATCGTGCGGTCGGCGAGGACCATCTCCCGGGGCAATCTATAAGCTCACGGGTCGTGGCCACGACCAGGAGCATCGAGCTCAAGACCGAGCTTCCCGGCCCGCGGAGCAAGGAGATCCTGGCCCGCAAGGGGCGGGTGATCGCCGAGCCGCTCTCCGTCTACCTCCCGCTCGTGATCGCTGAGGGGCGTGGGGCGACGATCACGGACGTCGACGGCAACACGTTCGTCGACTTCACCGGCGGTGTCGGGTGCATGAACGTGGGGCACTCGAACCCGCGGGTCGTCGAGGCCGTCCGCGAGCAGTCCGATCGTTTCACCCACACGGACTTCACGATCGTCCCGTACGAGAACTATGTGGCGCTGGCGGAGCGGCTCGCCGCGCTCGTGCCGATCGCGGGCGAGGTTCGCGCGGCGTTCTTCAACGCGGGCGCGGAGGCGGTCGAGAACGCGGTCAAGTTCGCGCGCTCCTACACGAAGCGCCCCGCGGTCATCGCCTTCGAGGGCGGCTTCCACGGGCGCACGCTGCTGGCGCTCAGCCTCACGTCGAAGACCCACCCGTACAAGGCGGGGCTGGGGCCCTTCGCCCCCGAGACGTACCGGGTCGCTTTCAACGACATCGACGACCTCGAGCGCGCGTTCAAGACCCGGGTCGCCGCCGAGGAGGTGGCCGCGATCGTCTTCGAGCCCGTGCAGGGGGAGAGCGGCTTCATCCCCGCGGAGCCCGACTTCGTCCGGGGGCTGCGGCGGGTCTGCGACGAGCACGGCATCGTCCTCGTCGCCGACGAGGTGCAGACCGGGTTCTGCCGCACCGGGCGGGTCTTCGCCATGGAGCACTACGGCGTCGAGCCCGACCTGATGGTGATCGCCAAGTCGATCGCGGCCGGTCTGCCTCTCTCCGGCGTCCTCGGGCGCGCGGAGATCATGGACGCGCCGGGCGACAGCGCCATCGGAGGAACGTACGTCGGCAACCCGGTGGCCATCGCGGCCGCGCACGCGGTTCTCGACGTGATCGCCGAGGAGCGGCTCGCTGAGCGCGCCGAGGAGATCGGGGAGCAGATCCGCAGGCGGATGGAGAGCTGGCGCGAGCGCTGGGAGGCGATCGTCGACGTCCGCGGTCTCGGAGCGATGCTCGCGATCGAGCTCGGCCGCGACGGCCGTCCCGACGCGGACTCGGCGACCGCGATCGCGGAGGCGGCCGCTGCGCAGGGGCTCCTGCTCCTCAAGGCCGGCATCCACGGCAACTGCATCCGCGTGCTCGTCCCGCTCGTCATCACCGACGCAGAGCTCGACGAGGCCCTCGGCGTCTGGGAGGACGCTCTGCAGGACGCGCTGCCGTAGTTCGCAGGCGTCCGGGGCGGGGAAGGCTCCTGCGGTGAAGGTCGGAGAGCTGGTCGCCGACCGCTACGAGCTGGAGGAGCTCGTCGGCGAAGGAGGGATGTCGAGCGTCTTTCGCGCGCGGGACACCGTGCTCGAGCGGTGGGTCGCACTGAAGGTCTTGCACGAGCACCACGCCCGTGACCGGGAGTACGTCGAGCGCTTCCGCCGCGAGGCGAGGGCGATCGCCCGCTTGACCCATCCGAACATCGTCACGGTGATCGACCGGGGGGAATGGGGCGGGCAGCAGTTCATCGTCTTCGAGCACGTCGCCGGCGAGAACCTGAAGGAGATCGTCGAGCGCGAGGGCCCGCTGCCGGTCGAGCGGGCGCTGGGGCTCACGCACCAGGTCGGGCGTGCGCTCGCCTTCGCCCACGAGGCCGGGATCGTGCATCGCGATGTCAAGCCGGAGAACGTCCTCCTCGACCACGACGGAACGCCGAAGGTCACGGACTTCGGGATCGCCCGCTCCCTCGACCTCGACGACGAGCTGACGCAGACAGGGACCGTGCTCGGCACGAGCGACTACATCTCGCCCGAGCAAGCGAGCGGCGAGCACGTCGACGAGGCGTCCGACCAGTACTCCTTCGGCGTCCTCCTTTACGAGCTCCTCACCGGGGAGGTGCCCTATCCGGCCCCGAACCTGATGGCGGCGGCGATTCGACATCTGCGGGACCCGGTGCCGAGCGTTCGGGAGCGCCGGCCCGAAGTGTCGCCGCGCGTGGACGCTGTCGTCGGTCGCGCCATGGCCAAGCGCCCGCGCGACCGCTTCCCCACCGTCGAGGCGATGACGGCGGCCCTCGAGGCCTGCCTCGCCGAGGAGAGAGCGGCGCGGCGGCGCGCGGCGGGCGAGGACACCGGAGTCATCCCGCCGGCGGCTCCACCACCGCGGGCGCGGCGCAAGCCGCCCAGGCGCGCGGGGTCCCGACCCCGCGCGGCCGTGGTGGCCTTGCTCCTGCTCGCCGTCGGGGCACTCGTCGCCGGCCTCGTCGCGGCGCAGCTGGGGCGGGACGGCGGGAACGGCGCCGCGGGGAACGGCGATGGGGGCGAGGACGGCAGCGCGTCGGCGGCCGTCCAGCTGAGCGCGGTCGCCGACTACGACCCGGCCGGGGACGACACCGAGCACCCGGAGGACGTCGAGCTCGCCACGGACGGCGATCCGGCGACGTACTGGCGCAC
>DASQWP010000058.1:0-3738 GCA_035640195.1 Gaiellaceae bacterium
CGCCGTCAACCGGGGCAGCCTCGGGGGAACGCTCGACATCGGAGCTTCGACCGGCCCGGGTGCGCATCTCGTCCCGCTCCTCCTTTGCGAGTTCCAGCGGAAGCACCCCGATCTCGGCGTCGCGCTCACGATCTCGGACACGCAAACCGTCATCGAACGGGTCGCCGCCCGGTCGCTCGGACTGGGCGTCGTCGGGGCGCTCCGCCGCCACCGCTCGCTCGAGTTCGAGCCGCTCGCGCGCGACGAGATCGTCCTCGCCGTCCCCCCCGAGCATCCGGCGGCCGGCCGCAGCCTCTCGCTCGAGGAGCTGCGCGCGGAGACGCTCATCGTCATGCAGGAGGGCGCGGGCGTCCGCCAGGTGGTCGAGGAGGAGCTCCGTCGGACCGGCCTGGCCGCTCGCGAGCTCGAGGCGAAGCTCCAGCTCGGGCTGCAGGAGTCCGTCAAGAGCGCCGTCGGCGCCGGCTACGGCGTGGCCTTCATCTCCAGGACCGCGATCGAGGGAGAGCTGGCCGCCGGCACGCTCGCGTACGCCCGCGTCTCGGGCCTCGAGCCGTCGCGACAGCTCTACGTCGTCCGGACGCGGGGGCGGAAGCCGACCCGCGCCGCCGAAGCGTTCCTCGCCTTCGCCCGGCATCGGCTCGCGTGACCGTCCGCTGGGGCCTCTCGTCGTACCCCGAGCTCCTGGCCGAGCTCGGAATCGAGCGGCCGCTCCTCGTCACGAGCCGCCGCTGGGAGTCGCTCGATCTCGAGGCGGCGAAGCGCTTCTCGGGCGTCCGCGTGCACGCTCCTGCGGACACCGTCGCGGCCGCCCGCGCGGCGGCCGAGGGCTGCGACGGGCTGGTCGCAGTCGGGGGCGGGAGCGCGATCGACACCGCCAAGGCGGTCTCGGCGAAGAACGGCCTCCGGGTCGTCTCCGTCCCGACGACCTACTCGGGCTCGGAGTGGACGCGGATCTACGGCGTCCGCGACGAGGAGCGGGGGGTCAAGACCGGCGGCGCGGCTGCCAATCCGGTGGGGATCGTCTACGACGTCGACCTGACGCTGGGGCTTCCAGCCGCCGAGACGGGCGGCACGGCGCTGAATGCCCTCGCGCATTGCGCCGAGGCTCTCTATGTCAGCGGCCGCAACCCCGAGGCCGACCGCGAGGCGCTCGCCGGAGCGCGCCTCATCTCTGCCTCGCTTCCGGCCGTCCTCGCGGACGGCGGCGACCGGGGGGCGCGTCGCGAGCTCCTCGAGGGCGCCATGCACGCCGGCGCGGCCCTGGCGGGCGCCGGCCTCGGGCTCGGGCACGCCATGGCGCAGGCCCTCGGCGGACGCTACGGGCTTGCGCACGGCGCGTTGAACGCGGTTTGCCTCCCTCCCGCTCTCCGCTTCAACGAGCCGGTCGCGGCCGCCGAGATCGAGCGCTTCGGCGAGGCGATGAGCACACGCGATCCCGTCGCCCGTACGGAGGAGCTGGCCCGCCTCGCCGGCTTCGAGCGACTCCGCGACCTCGGCGTGCCCGAGCACGAGCTCCCCCTCGTCGCCGAGGCGACGGCTGTGCGCGGCGGGGCCAAGGCGAACCCGAGGCCCGCGTCGCCGGAGGAGATCCTGCAGCTTCTGCGCTCCGTCTGGTAGAGAATCCGCCCATGGCCGACGACTGGCGGCTGACGGTGGACTTCGACGACGAGGGCGACGGCACGCAGCTCGTCGAGTGGCTGGCCGCCCTCCGGCTCGAGGCGGAGGAGCGCGACCGCCTGGGCGATCGCGTCGTCGTCTCCCGCGACGGGCCGCGCGTCTTCCTCTACGCGGACCTGGAGGAGGTCGCGCGGGAGGCGGAGGCCGTCATCCGCCGCGAGCTGGCGGCCCGAGAAGCGCCGTTCCGCCTCGCGCTCGAGCGCTGGCACCCCGTCGAGCAGGCCTGGCAGGACGCAGACGTCCCGCTCCCGCGGACGGAGGACGAGCTCGAGGCCGAGCACGCCCGCCAGCAGGAGCGTGAGGCGGCCGAGTCGCGAGAGAGCGGTCACGCCGAGTGGGAGGTGCGGGTCGAGCTCCCGACGCGCGACGAGACCGAGGCGCTCGCCGGCCGGCTCGAGGCGGAGGGGATCCCGGTCGTCCGCCGCGCGACCTTCCTGCTCGCCGGGGCCGTCAACGAGGACGAGGCCGTCGAGCTTGCGGAGAGGTTGCGCGCGGAGCTGCCGGAGGGGGCCCGCGTCGAGGTCGAGCCCGGCGGCGGGATGGTCTGGGAGGTGGCGCCCCAGAACCCGTTCGTCGTGTTCGGCGGGTTCGGCGCCTGACCGCGACAGAGCCGGGACCGCTCCACGCCGCGGGCCGCCTCCGCGGTCTCCGGGTCCTGGAACCCCTCCGGATCCGCGACTTCGCGCTCCTCTACACGGGCATGACCGTCTCGCTGCTCGGCGACGGCATCTACTTCGTCGCCATCGCCTGGCAGGTGTACGAGCTCTCGAACGCGCCGACGGCGCTCTCGGTCGTCGGGCTCGCCTGGAGCCTGCCGATGCTCGTCTTCCTCCTTGTCGGCGGCGTCGCGAGCGACCGCTTCGACCGCCGCCTCGTCCTCATCGTCTCCGACGTCGTCCGCGGGCTCGCGATCGGCGCCGTGGGCGTGCTCTCCGTCACGGGATCGCTCGAGCTCTGGCACGTGATCGTGCTCGTCGCGCTCGAGGGCGCCGGACAGTCCCTCTTCGGCCCTGCCTTCGGCGCGATCGTGCCCGACCTCGTCCCGGAGGAGATGCTCGTCCAGGCCAACTCGCTCAACCAGCTCATGGAGCCTCTCGGCGTCCGCCTGGCCGGGCCCGCACTCGGCGGCCTGGCCATCGCAGTGCTCGGGACCGGCGAGGCGATTCTCCTGAACGCCGGGTCCTTCGCCGTCTCCGCTCTGGCGATCGCGCTCATGCGGACGCGGAGAACGGTCGAGCGGGAGGAGTCGGCGTCCGCGCGGAGCGAGATCGCCGAAGGCTTCGGTTTCGTGCGCGAACACGTCTGGCTCTGGGGCACCCTCGTCTCGGCCGCGATCGGGCTCCTGCTCTACGTCGGACCGTACGAGGTCCTCGTCCCGTACATCGTCAAGAACGAGCTCGGCGGCGGCGCCGACGACCTCGGGTTCGTGTTCGCGTCGGGAGGCGTGGGAGCCGTGCTCGCCGCGCTCGTCGTCGGCCAGCGGGGGCTGCCTCGGCGCCACATGAGCTTCATGTACGTCACCTGGACCGGCTCGGTCCTCGCCGTCGCGGGCTACGGCCTCGCGACCGAGCTCTGGCATGCGATGGCCGCGAGCTTCGTCGGCGGCGCGGGCTTCACGGCCGGGCTGATCGTCTGGGCGACGCTCATGCATCGGCTCGTGCCGACGGCGCTGCTCGGACGGGTCTCGAGCCTCGACTGGCTCGTCTCGGTCTCCCTCATCCCGGTCTCTTTCGCCCTCACCGGGCCGATCGCGGACGCGATCGGGCCCGATGCGACCCTGCTCGGCGCCGGGATCCTCGGCGCGCCCGCGACGATTCTCTTCCTCTTCCTGCCCGGCATGCGCGACTCCGAGCGGGACGGCACGATCCACTCGCCGTAGGCGAGCCGGCCTCGGCCCAGGCTCAGGAGGGCTCGTAGCCCAGCCGGGCCTCCGTCAGCCGGACGAGCGGCAGGATCCTCTCGACGAGCTCCGGGTTCTGGCTCCTCCACTTCTCCGGCTGAGGAAAGGTGAGCGACGTGGCGCTCGGCGTCTGCGGCAGAGAGTCGGCGACCCGGCGCACG
>DASQWP010000059.1:0-2431 GCA_035640195.1 Gaiellaceae bacterium
GTCACCGGCTCGACCGCGAAGACGTCTACGAAGGACATCCTCGGCGCCCTCTGCGCGCCACATGCCCCGACGGTGGTCGCCGAGGGGAGCCAGAACAACGAGATCGGCCTCCCGCTCACGCTCTGCCGGCTCGAGCCCGACACCGAGATCGCCATCGTCGAGATGGGGATGCGCGGGCTCGGCCAGATCGCCGAGCTCTGCGAGGTGGCCCGGCCAGACGTGGGGGTGATCACGAGCGTCGGGCCGGTCCACCTCGAGCTTCTCGGCACCGTCGAGCGCGTTGCGCAGGCGAAGGCCGAGATCGTCGAGTCGCTCCCGCCCTGTGGAACGGCTGTCGTCCCTGCGGGCGAGAGATCGCTCGACTCCTACTTGACGCGCGAGGACATCCGCGTCTTCCGCTTCGGCGAGGACGGCGATGTCCGCCTCTCCTACTTCTCGGCTCGCGACGGACGTTCACGCCTGAAGGTGGAGGCGTTCGGCCGCCCTCTCACGCTCGAGTTCTCGTTTGGCGAGCGCCACAACGCCACGAACGCGCTCGCCGCGCTGGCGGCCTACCACGCCCTGGGGCTTCCGCTCGGCAAGGCGCAGCGCGGCGCCCGCCAGGTGAAGCTCTCGCGCTGGCGGGGGGAGGAGGTGCCGCTTCCGGGTGACGGGATCCTCATCAACGACTCCTACAACGCGAATCCGCTCTCGATGGCGGCCGCGCTCGAGCACCTCCGCGAGCGAGCCGGCCCGCGGCGCAAGGTCGCCGTCCTCGGGGACATGGCCGAGCTGGGCCCGGGAGCGGCCTCCTACCATCGAGAGGTCGGCGCTGCCGCGGCGCGCGCCGGGGTGGAGGTGCTCGTCGCCGTCGGGCCGCTCGCGCGCGGGTACATCGAGGGCGCCCGCGGCGTCCCGCTCACACGCTGGGCGCCCACGGTCGAGACCGGGCTGGCGGCTCTCCGCCGGGTGCTCCGCCAGGGGGATTGCGTGCTCGTGAAGGGATCGAGGGCGATGGGGCTCGAGGCGATCGCCGACGCGGTCGCCGTCGTCCCGGCCTAGGCTTAGCCTCCTGTTATGGTCGAGGTACTGCTCGCGGGCGTGCTCTCCATGGTCATCTCGATCGTGGCCGGGCCCAAGTTCATCGACTTTCTTCGCAGCAACGAGTTCGGCCAGCACATCCGCGAGGAGGGTCCCGAACAGCACGTGACCAAACAGGGGACGCCCGCGATGGGAGGCCTCCTGATCATGATCGCCATGGCCATCCCGTTCCTCGTCTTCTCCGGGAGGACCGTGCCGGCCGTGACCGCCTTCTTCGTCACGCTCGGTTGCGCCGCCGTCGGCTTCGTGGACGACTGGACGAAGGTTTCCCGCCGCCGCTCGCTCGGGCTCTCGGGCCGCTGGAAGCTCCTCTGGCTCGCAGCCATCACCGCCGTCGTCGGCGTCGTGGCCGCACGCGGGCTCGACAACCCGCTGAAGACGGACGTCTACATCCCGCTCGCGGACGTGAACGTGCCGCTCTCCTGGGGCTGGTACGTCCTCCTCTTCTTCATCATCGCCGGGGCGGCCAACGGAGTGAACCTGACGGACGGGATCGACGGGCTCGCCGCCGGCACCACGACGATCGCCATCCTCACGTACACGGCGATGAGCCTCGTCGCGGCCCTGGCCAGCCTGCGGATCAGCGGCCAGGCCGACCAGATCGACCTCGACCTCGCGATCCTCGGAGCGAGCCTGATCGGGGCCTCGATCGGGTTCCTCTGGTACAACGCGTTCCCGGCGCAGGTCTTCATGGGCGACACCGGCTCCATGGGCCTCGGAGGCGCGCTCGCCGCCTTCGCGATCATGACGAAGACCGAGGTGCTGCTGATCCTCATCGGCGGCATCTTCGTGATCGAGGCCCTCTCGGTGATGCTCCAGGTGCTGACGTTCAAGTGGCTCGGGCGGCGTGTGCTCCTGATGGCGCCTCTCCACCACCATTTCGAGATGAAGGCCTGGTCGGAGACCCGCATCATGGTGCGCTTCTGGATCGTCACGGCGATCCTCTGCGCCTGCGGCTTCGTCCTCTACTACCGCTACGCGAGCAGGTTTGCTGCCTGAGAGGGCGCTCGTGCTCGGCCTCGCGCGCTCGGGCGAGGCCGCGGCGCTCGCGCTGGCCGGCCGAGGGGTGGACGTCCTCGGCGTCGACCGGGACGAGGAGCTCGAGGCCGGGAGGCTTCGTGCAGCAGGCGTCGAAGTCGTCCTGGGCGCGGAGGACCCCGCGCTCCTCGACGGCGTGGACCTGCTCGTGAAAAGCCCGGGAGTCCCCACGGAGGCGCCGCTCGTCGCCGCCGCGCGCAAGCGTGCCGTGCCGGTCTGGAGCGAGGTCGAGCTCGGCTCACGGCTGCTCCCGAACCCGATCCTCGGCGTCACGGGCACGAACGGCAAGACGACCACCACCGAGCTTCTCGGC
>DASQWP010000060.1:0-6786 GCA_035640195.1 Gaiellaceae bacterium
GGGGAGAAGGTGCGCCGCTTCGCCGACGAGGAGCTCGCGGAGGCCGGCGAGGGCCGCTGGGAGGACGCGCGCCAGGTCTTCGAGTCGGTGGCGCTCTCCGGCGAGTTCGTCGAGTTCCTGACGCTGCCGGCTTACGAGCGAATCGACTAGAGGGAGAGGGAGATGGAGCGCTGGGACGGGATCGAGCGACCCTATTCGCAGGAGGACGTCGAGCGGCTGCGCGGCTCGGTGCAGGTCGAGCACACGCTCGCCCGGCTCGGGGCCGAGCGGCTCTGGCGTCTCCTCCAGGAGGAGCCGTACGTGGCGGCGCTCGGCGCCCTGACGGGCGGGCAGGCCGTCCAAATGGTCAAGGCAGGTCTGAAGGCGATCTACCTGTCGGGCTGGCAGGTGGCGGCCGACGCGAACGTGGCCGGGCAGACGTATCCCGACCAGAGCCTCTATCCGGTATCGAGCGCGCCCGTGCTCGTCCGCAGGCTGAACCAGGCCCTGCTCCGGGCCGACCAGATCGAGTGGGCGGAGGGCGGAAACGGAAACCGCAGTTGGCTCGCGCCCATCGTCGCCGACGCGGAGGCCGGCTTCGGCGGTCCCCTCAACGCCTTCGAGCTCATGAAGGCGATGATCGAAGCAGGGGTCGCGGCCGTGCACTTCGAGGATCAGCTCGCCTCAGAGAAGAAGTGCGGCCACCTGGGCGGCAAGGTCCTCGTCCCGACCGGCCAGTTCATTCGCACCCTGGCGGCGGCACGGCTCGCGGCCGACGTCTGCGGGGTGCCCACGCTCCTCGTCGCGCGCACGGACGCGGACAGCGCGACGCTCCTCACCAGCGACGTGGACGAGCGCGACCGGCCCTTCCTCACGGGAGACCGGACGCCGGAGGGCTTCTTCCGCGTCGCGGGCGGGCTCGAGGCGGCCGTGGCGCGCGGCCTCGCCTACGCGCCCTACGCCGACCTCATCTGGTGCGAGACCTCGACGCCGGACCTCGGCCAGGCGCGCGAGTTCGCTGCGGCGATCCACGAGCGCTTCCCGGACAAGCTCCTCGCCTACAATTGCTCCCCCTCTTTCAACTGGAAGCGTCATCTCGACGGCGACGAGATCGCCACCTTCCAGGAGCAGCTGGGCGAGATGGGCTACCGCTTCCAGTTCATCACCCTCGCCGGCTTCCACGCGCTCAACGAGTCGATGTTCGAGCTCGCGCAGGGCTACGCCGCCGAGGGCATGAGCGCCTACGTCCGCCTCCAGGAGCGCGAGTTCGCGCTCGAGGACTCCGGCTACACGGCCACGCGCCACCAGCGCGAGGTCGGCGCCGGCTACTTCGACCTCGTGGCGCAAGCCGTCTCGGGCGGCGAGAGCTCGACGCTCGCCCTCAGGGGATCGACGGAGGAAGCGCAGTTCGCCAAGGAGGAGAAGCTCGCAGAGGCGCTCGGAAACCTTGACCCCGCAGTGCGGGAGGTGGCTCAGGCTGCGACGTCCGCGCAGCTGGACTCGCCGGGGAGGAGCGGCCGGAACGCGACCGCATAGAGCGCGCCGCCGCTCCGCCAGCGGGTCAGCTGGTTCGCGCGGCCGGCATCGGCGAGCACGCGCTCGAGCTCGGGGCCGCGCACGATCGCACAGCCGGGAGCGAGCTCGCCGGCCGGCCACGGGAACGTGGTGGGCATCGGCTCGAAGTCGTGATCCGGAATCAACACGTCGTCGACCCGGATCGCGAGCATCGCCAGGGCGTGCGGGTCATAACGCCGCTCGCCGAACGGCGGAAGTCCTCGCAGGGCGCGCTCGAAGCGCAGGGCCACGCCGGAGCCGTTCGGCAGGCCGACGGTGCGCGGCTCGCCGTCGACGACGGCAGTGACGACGGTGACGCCGCCGTCCGGGACGGTCTCCTCCGGTTCCGGGTCGAGGATGCCCGCGGCGCGCACGTCGGCGAGCACGTCCTCGACGCGCTCCCGCGAGATCCGCGAGACGCTGAAGGTCGGCAGCGCGGGGCCGGGATAGATGGCCGGGACCGGGTCGGGCCGGAATACTCGCCCGTCCGCGTAGAGAGCGAGCGTCAGAGATGCAGGCGCGGGCCCGGGAGGAAGCGGCCCCCCGGCACGCTGCTCGACCTGGAGCACGAGCCCGCCCGAGGCGCCCGGCGGCTCGCCGCGGGCGTCGCCCTCCACGCCGCAGCCGGCGGCCAGCGCCACGCTGACGATGAGCAGCAGCAGTATCTGCAACGTCTACTTGGACCGGCCGAACTGCGGTTTGGTTCCCGCCCCCGCCCGCTAGACTCGCGCGCGCCGCCGCCTCATGCAGCTCTACGACTCGCTTACGCGCCAGAAGAGAGAGCTCCCGCCGCCGCCCGGGCCGGTGCGCATCTACGTCTGCGGGCCGACGGTCTACCAGCGGATCCACATCGGAAACGCGCGGCCGTTCATCCTCTCCATGTGGCTCAAGCGCTGGCTCGAGCAGCGGGGCTACGACGTCACGCTCGTCGAGAACGTCACCGACATCAACGACAAGATCTACGAGGCGGCCGCGAAGCTCGAGATCGGAAGTGCCGAGCTGGCGGAGAAGGCGACGCGCTGGTACTTCGAGGGCACGGACGACCTCGGCCTCGGCCGCCCCGACGTCGAGCCGCTCGCGACCGAGACGCTGCCCGAGATCGTCGCGCTCACCGAGGAGCTCGTCACACGCGGCCTCGCCTACGAGTCGGGCGGGGACGTCTACTTCCGTGTGGCCGAGTTTCCAGACTACGGCTCCCTCTCGGGAGCGAAGCTCGAGGACATGGTCGCCCAGGAGCCCAGCGACCTGAAGGCGGATCAGCGCGACTTCGCGCTCTGGAAGACGGCGAAGCCGAGCGAGGACACGTCCTGGGACTCTCCCTGGGGTCGCGGCCGGCCCGGCTGGCACATCGAGTGCTCGGCGATGGCGGAGAAGCACCTCGGGCCCGCGTTCGAGATCCACGGCGGCGGCCTCGACCTCCGCTTCCCGCACCACGAGAACGAGCTGGCCCAGTCGCGCGGCGCGGGCCGCGAGTTCGCGCGCCTCTGGATGCACAACGGGATGCTCGAGCTCGACGAGGAGAAGATGTCCAAGTCGGTCGGCAACATCGTCTCGCTGCGCGACGTGCTGGACGAGCACGGCCGCGAGGCGATCCTGGTCTTCTTCCTCGGCGGCCACTACCGCAGCCCGATCGCGTACTCGGACGACGCCATGCGGCAGGCCCGGGCGCAGGCGGAGGACTTCCGCACCGCCTTCCGCGTCGTCGAGCGAGCGGAGGACGCACCCTCCTGGGAAGCCTTTGCGGCCGCGCTCGACGACGACTTCTCGACGCCTCAGGCGCTCTCGATCCTGCACGCCTGGCGCTCGGCCGGCGAGCGCGAGCTCCTCGAGCGCGGCCTCGCCGTCTTCGGCCTCGAAATCGAGGAGGCGGGCGAGGCGCCCGACGACGTCCGGCGGCTCGCGGAGGAGCGCGAGGCGGCCCGAGCCGATAGCGACTTCGTCCGGGCGGACGAGCTTCGGGCGGAGATCGAGCGGCGAGGGTGGGAGGTGCAGGACGTCCCCGAGGGCTTCCGCCTCGTCCCCGGGGCGTGACGCGCGAGCTCGTCTACGGCCGCCGCCCCGTGCGGGAGGTGATCCGCGCCGGCAAGCGCCAGATCATCGAGCTGCTCGTCACCGAGCGGGCGCTGAAGGCGGAGCCGTGGCTCCGGGAGACGCCGGGCATCCGCCTCCAGATCTTGCGCGAGCGCGCGCTCAACGAGACGGCGCGCACGATGGAACACCAGGGCGTCGTCGCCTTCTGCGAGCCCTACCGGTACGCGGACGCCTTCGAGCTCGCCGCCGGCGAGCGCCCGCTGCTCGCCTGCCTCGACCAGGTGACGGATCCGCACAACCTCGGCGCCGTGTGCCGGAGCGCCGAGGGGGCCGGCGCCACCGGCGTCGTCGTGGTCGAGCACAACGCCGCCCGCGTCACGGCGGCGGTCTGCAAGGCGTCGGCCGGCGCGGTCGAGCATCTCCCCGTCGCCGTCGTCGTCAATCTCGCCCGCTACCTGGAGGAGATCAAGCGCGCCGACCTCTGGGTGTGGGCGGCCGCCGGCGACGCGGAGACGCCGGTCTGGTCGGCCGACTTCACGAGCGGGACGGCGCTCGCTCTCGGGGCGGAGGGGCGTGGACTCCGGCCGGGAGTGCGGCGCGTCTGCGACGCCGCCTTCGCCGTCCCTCTCGTCGGCCAGGTCGAGTCCCTGAACGTGAGCGTCACGGCCGGCATCGCCCTCTTCGAAGCGGCCCGGCAGCGTGCGGCGTAGCGGCCCGCTGGCCGCGTTCGCCGCCTTCGGCGTCTTCTGGGGCGCCTGGGGCGTGCTCCTCCCCGACGTGAAGGAGCAGGTGGGCGCCTCGGTCGCCGAGCTCGGCGCGGCCCTCCTCGCGATCGGGCTCGCCGCCCTGCCGGCCATGCTCCTCACCGGACGTGTCGTCGACCGGGTGGGGCCGAGGGCGTTGCCGCCCGCCCTGGCTCTCTTCGGCGTCGCCGTCGTGCTGCCCGGGCTCGCCGGCTCCGTCTGGCAGCTCGCCCTCGCGCTCGCATTCGTGGGAGCGACGTCGGGAGCGCTCGACGTCGTCATCAACGTGGCGGCTGCGTCGGTCGAGGCCTCGGGCGGGCCGCGGATCATGCAGGTCGCGCACGCCCTCTTCTCGGCGGGGTTCCTCGTCGCCGCCGTCCTCGTCGGAGTGGCGCGCGAAGCCGGCGCAGAGCCGCTGCCCGTGCTGGGCGTGGCCGCAGTCGTCATGTTGGCCGCCGCCGCGCTCAACCGCGGTCATCCGGCTCGGGAGCCGCCCTCCCGCGCGGCCGAGCGGCGGCGGCTCGTCCTCTCGCGCCGGCTGCTGCTGCTGGGCGGGCTCTGCGCCGTCGCCTTCGTCGTCGAGAGCGGGATCGAGAACTGGAGCGCTCTCTTCCTCGAGAGCGAGCTCGACGCGTCCCCCGCCGTGAGCGGGCTCGGCCCCGGTCTCTTCGCGGCCGCGATGGTGGCGGGGCGCTCGCTGGGTCAGGTACTCGAGGCTCGCCTGGGAGACCGCACGCTCCTCGTCGGCGGCGCGCTCACGGCGGCCGGCGGCCTGGCCCTCGCCGCTCTCGCGCCCGGAGTTCCGGCGGCGCTTGCGGGCTTTCTCCTGGGGGGCGCAGGCATCTCCGTGGCGGCGCCCACTCTCTTCGGCGCCGCCGGCCGCGGCGCGCACGAGGCGGAGCGGGGAAGCGCCGTGGCGTCGGTGACGACGATCGCGTACCTCGGCTTCCTCACGGGCCCGCCGCTCATCGGCGCGGTCTCGGGTGTCCTCGACCTCCGTGCCGGGATGGCGATGCTCGCCGGGATCGGCGTGCTGCTCGCGCTCGCAACGGCATCCTTAGCGGGCGATGCTCTACCTGTTCGACGGCTACAACATCCTGCACGCCGGGAAGTTCCGTGACCAGCGGGAGCTCGTCGACCGCCTGGCCGGCTTCGTGGCCCTGAACGGCGCCCGCGGCGTCGTCGTCTTCGACGGGGTGGGGGAGGACGCCGTCGTCGGCCCGCTCGAGGTGCGGTTCGCCCAGCCGGCCGACTCCCTGCTCGAGCGACTGGCCGCTCAGCATCGCGCTCGCGAGGAGGTTTGGGTGATCTCCTCCGACCGCGCGATCCGCGGAACGACCGGGCAGGAAACCCGCCGTCTCTCGTCGAAGACGTTTCTCCGCGAGCTCGGCGCCGGCGGCGAGAAGCGGCCGGCCGGACGCTCACGGATCGAGGACGCGCTCGATCCCGAGACGCGCGAGAGGCTCGAGCGTTTTCGCCGCAGGCGACGTTGAAGTTTCCAGAGCGCCCTGCTACGATCAAAACCTCAAGTTGAGGGTTAGGGTTAGCGGGAGAGGCTAGGAGGCTCTCCTTCACACCACCAGTTCAGGAGGAAGCCGTGCCTCGCCGTCAGCTCGCCGCCACCGCCGCTCGGACCTCGCAGGAGAAATCCCAGCGAGAGCTGGCGGACCTCCAGCTCGTCCTCCGCGCCCGCAACGACGACGGCGCCGCCATGGATGCGCTCATCCGCCGCTACACGGGCTTCGTGCGCCTGAAGGCGAGCTCGTACTTCCTCGCCGGCGGGGAGTCCGACGACCTCGTCCAGGAGGGCCTGATCGGCCTCTACAAGGCGGTGCGCGACTTCCGCTCCGACAAGGAGACCTCCTTCCGCAGCTTCGCCGAGCTCTGCATCACCCGCCAGATCATCACGGCCATCAAGACGGCCACCCGCTACAAGCACGCCCCCCTCAACACCTATGTGTCCTTCAGCCAGACGCCCGCCGGTCAGGAGGACGGGGAGTGCACGCTCGGGGACGCGCTGCCGGGGCCCGGCGTGCAGAATCCGGCCGTCTGCGTCATCTCGACGCAGGAGCTCCAGAGCCTCGTCTTCTCGCTCGGCACAGGCCTCTCACCGCTCGAGCGCGACGCGCTTCGCCTCTATCTGGAGGGGCTCTCCTACGAGCAGATGGCCGAGGATCTCGGCTGCGACACCAAGACGATCGACAACGCGCTCCAGCGCGTGAAGCGCAAGGTGCTCCAGCACCAGCGCTCGCGCCAGGTGCTCGACTGAGCGGCGGCGCTACGATCTCCTGTGCGCCGGAGTAGCTCAGCTGGTAGAGCAAGCGCCTTGTAAGCGCTAGGTCGTGGGTTCGAGTCCCGCCTCCGGCTTCGAAAGCGTCGGCTCGGGCTAATGACAGTCGGCCGAGCCCGAGTCGGTGAGCCGACGCCCGCTCTCGCGGACGAACCGCCAGTCGTAGCTTCCGGGGTGCAGCCTCAGCTC
>DASQWP010000061.1:0-4417 GCA_035640195.1 Gaiellaceae bacterium
CGCGCCGACATCACAAGATGGTGGCGCCGAAAGCGCTCGCCGCCAGCTCGACGGCGAGCTCGGCGGTCGCGTTCTCACGGTCGAGGATCGGGTTCACCTCGACGATCTCGAGCGAGTCGAGGAGGCCGGACTCGGCGACGAGCTCCATGGCGAGATGCGCCTCTCGGTACGAGAGACCTCCGCGCACCGGAGTCCCGACGCCCGGCGCGACGTCCGGGTCCACGACGTCCATGTCGAGGGAGACGTGTACGAAGGCGGCGCCCTCCACCCGCGAGAGCGCCTCGCGGAGGACGGCTTCCACCCCCCGCCGATCGAGCTCGGTCATCGTGTACACGCCGATTCCCGTCTCGTGCACGAGCGCGCGTTCGCCCTCGTCGAGCGAGCGGACTCCGATGAGCGCGACCCGCTCGGGATCGAGAGCCGGCAGCGGCCAGACGTCGCTCCCGAAGTCTGGGCCCGCCCGGCCAAGCGCGGCGGCGAGCGGCATCCCGTGCACGTTCCCGCTCGGAGACGTTTCCGGCGTGTTCAGGTCCCCGTGCGCGTCGAGCCAGAGGACGCCGCCGGGCCCGCGCGCGGCCGCGAGGCCCCCCAGCGTCCCGAGGGCGACCGAGTGGTCCCCTCCGAGCACGACCGGGAAGCGTCCGTCGCGCGCCGCGCCCGCGACCCGCCGCGCGACCCGCTCGCACGCCTCCTTGATCTCCGGCAGGAAGCGCGCCCGCGGATCGCCAGAGGCGGTCGCCTCGGCGACGGCGGTCTCGACATTTCCCCAGTCGGCGATCGCCAGCCCGAGCTCGGAGAGCCGGGCGTCGAGGCCCGCGTAGCGGATCGCGGACGGGCCCATGTCCACGCCGCGCCGTCCGGCACCCAGGTCGAGCGCAGCGCCGATGATGGCGACTGTTCCCTTGTCAGGCACGGCGGAAGAAGATAGCGAGTGGCGCTCGGCTACACTAGGACGCCGCGGCGAGGTAGCTCAGTTGGTAGAGCACACGGCTGAAAACCGTGGTGTCGCCGGTTCGATTCCGGCCCTCGCCATGAAGCTGCCTCCTATCCCGGTGTCCGAGCGCGACTCTGCCGAGCCCAGACGAATCCGGCCCGGCGCTTCGCCCGTAGTCTGGAGAAACCCCGTCAGCGAGGTGCCTCTGCTGCGAACAACTCTCATCACCATGGTTTCCCTGGTGCTCCTCCTGGGCTTCGCCGCGTGCGGAGGAGGAGACGACGAAGCGGCCGAGCCCGAGGAGGGTCCGGCGCCGACGACCACGGCCGAGGGCACGGGCACTGAACCTACGACCACAGCCGAGGGCACGGACACCGGAGACGCCGCGGCCGGCGCGGAGGTCTTCGCCTCCGCGGGCTGCGCGGACTGCCACACGCTGGCCGCCGCGGAGGCCTCCGGAAGTGTGGGGCCGAATCTCGACGAGCTTCAGCCGAGCTTCGAGACCGTCGTCCGTCAGGTCACGAACGGCGGCGGCGGCATGCCCGCCTTCGAAGGAGAGCTGACCGAGCAGCAGATCCGGGACGTCGCAGACTTCGTGTCCGAGAACGCCGGCGGCTAGCGGCTCGAGCCGGGCGCGGGTGGCTCGGCAGACCCTAGATCCAGCCCAGGTTGTCGTGCAGGAGCGGGATCAGGAAGAAGAGCGCGAAGGCGACCGCCGCCGCGTACATGAGCGGGTGTACGCGACGCCATTCTCCCTGCGCGATGCGGATGAGGACGTAGGCGATGAAGCCGAAGCCGATGCCGTTCGTGATCGAGTACGTGAACGGCATGATCATGATCGTGAGGGCAGCCGAGAGGCCGATCGCGAAATCGTGGAAGTCGATGCCGGCCAGCTTGCGCCCCGCCGTCGGCTCACCGGGCTCGGCCCGCTCCTCTGCCTCGGTCAGGGCGGTGATCATGAGCCAGCCGACGAGGATGAGCGCTGGGGCGGTCGCCTGCGCCGGCACCATCCCGATGAGCGGCGCGACGAAGAGGAAGGGGAAGAAGAGCGCCCCGGTGACGACGCTCACCCAGCCGGTCCGGCCGCCGACTCCCACGCCCGCCCCTGACTCGATATAGGTCGTCGCCGAGGACGCCGACGCGGCGCCGCCCGCCATCGCGGCGACGGAGTCGACCAGGAGCGGCCTGCGGATCCCGGGCAGTTCTCCCTCCCGCGTCAGGTAGCCGGCCTGCCTGCCGACGCCGACGAGCGTCCCCATCGTGTCGAAGAAGTCGGCCAGGAAGAGCGAGAAGACGAGCGCGATCGTGGTCACGATCCCGACGGTCGCGAAGGAGTCGAAGCTGAACTCGCCGACGAGACCGAAGTCGGGGCTCTGGACGATGTCGTCCGGCCAACGGGCCACGCCGGGCTGCGTGAAGGCCGTGTAGTCGGTGGCCCAGTTGACGATCGTGGCGAAGGCAGTCGTGGCCACGATCCCGACGAGGAGGTCGCCGCGGAACCCGATCGCCCGCAGGCCGATCGTCAGCACGAGCCCGAAGACGACGACCAGGATCGGCCAGGTGGTGAAGTCGGCGAGCGCGACGGGCGTCCCCTCCCCGCGGATCACGAGCCCGGAGTTGACGAGACCGATGAAGGCGATGAAGAGCCCGATGCCGATGGCGATCGCCTTCTTCAGCTCGAGCGGGATGGCGGCCATGACCTTCTCGCGCATCCCGAGCAGGACGAGCGCGGTCACGAGCGCGCCTTCCATGACGACGATCCCCATCGCCTCGGGGAAGCCGAGCCCCTCCGTGGCCACGAGCGTGAAGGCGACGACCGCGTTCAAGCCCAGGCCGGGGGCGATCGCGTAGGCGCGGTTGGTGACGAGGCCCATGAGGATGCTCATCACGCCCGCGACGAGGCAGGTGGAGGCGAGCACGGCCTCGAAGGGCAGCCCGCTTCCCTCGAGCCCCTCGACGCCCGCGAAACTGAGAATCGCCGGGTTCACGAAGATGATGTAGGACATGACGATGAAGGTCGTCACGCCGGCGACCGTGTCCCGCGCGAGCGTCGTCCCGTTCTCGCCGAAGCGGAAATACCGCTCGAGCCCACCGATCCGGGATGTGCCGGAGAGCGCCGTCACTGCCAACGGATTCTCACGAGCAAGCCGGACGAGCCGCCCCTTCGCGGAAAGTCCGAAGGACTTTCCGCGACGATAAAACGACGTCCGGGCCGGTGCTACCGCGCCGCGAACGTCGTTTGCCGCATCCTAGCCGGGGTCCTCGCGACGGGCAAGGAACGCGTCCCCCTCACCCCCCGTCAGCTCCTCGAACGAGCCGAAGCCGACCCGGCCGAGCTCCCTCCGTAGGGTCTCCCACGGCGTGTAGATCGGCGTCGCCGGCCCGGCGAAGGACGCGACGACGACGGTGCCGCCGGGTGCCGTCACCCGGGCGAGCTCGGGGAAGAACGGGATCATGTTCAGGAGGATCACGAGGTCGAAGGCGCCGTCCTCGTAGGGAAGCGCGGACGCGTCGGCGACCTCGAGCCGCACGCGGTCCGCGAGCTCGGGCGGAAGGAGCCGCCGGGCCTCGGCGACCATCGCCGGCGAGAGGTCGACGGCCGTGACCTCCGCCTCGGGGAAGCGACGCGCGACGAGCCGCGCCGCCTTGCCGGTGCCGGTTCCGAGGTCGAGCGCCCGCCCGGGGGGCCGTGGGAGCCGCTCGAGGGCGGCTTCCAGAGGCGCCAGCGCCTCCGGCCCTCGGCGGCTGTCCCAGACCGGAGCGAGCCGGTCGAATTGCATCCGCAGGGGTCCGCGGAAGACCCGCCAGAGCCCTGGTCGGGCGACGACGGCGCGCGTGGCGAGTCGCGCGAAGCGCCGGCCGAGCGCCTCAAGGCGCTCCCTCATCTCTCGGCGGCGGCGAGGCGGAGCTCCTCGCCCACCCGCGCCGTGAACATCTCGGCGGCGTTGCCCTGGTTGATTGCGAGCGCGATGTTCCGGTAGGCGTCCTCGTAGAGGACGATGTCGCCGCGCCGCACCTCGGCGAAGGTTCGCGCCGCGATCGCGTAGTAGCGCTCGAACCCGACCTCGATCTCCACGGTCGCACCCGGGACGATCCCCACCCCTTCGAGGTCGGCACTCGTCAGGTTGAGCTGCACGTTGCCGAAGCGGTCGACGTAGAGGACCGTCGCCCCGATGCGACGCGCGCCGATGTGCGGCTCGGGAACCACGAGGCGGCGCAACTCCTCCAGGGCGACCTCGGGACCGAACTCGGCGAGTGGGACGCCGCGCGCCAGGTGGGCGGCCGCGGGGGCGAACACGTCCCGGCCGTGGAAGGTGGGTGCAATGCCCACGCCGCGGTCGGGCAGCGCGAGGGTGCGGGTCTTCGCGCCGCGGCGGCGGACGATCTCGAGCAGGCCGTTGTCGGGACCGACGAACCAGCGCCCGTCGGCCTGCAGGGCGAGCGCTCTGCGGGCACCGCCGACGCCGGGGTCGACCACGGCGA
>DASQWP010000062.1:0-5914 GCA_035640195.1 Gaiellaceae bacterium
CGCTGAGAACGCACGACGTGGGCGAGCAGCCGGCGTGCGTACCCGCGGTGGCGGCGCGGGACGTACCGGTCGATGCGGTGGAAGAAGCGCGCCTGGTCGCCGGCCGTGATCTCGCTCAGACCCCAGGGCGAGCGGAGCCGGAAGTGCCTCATGTCCGCCCGGTCGGCCAGCCGGTCGAGCCTGCGCTCGCCCACGATCCCGAGTACCCGGGTCGCCGTCACGTTGTCCGACCAGCGAATCATCGGCGCGAGCAGGGCCCGGTCGTCCTGGGTCAGCGCTCGCTTCCGCACCGACGCGCGGCTCAGGTACGCAACGAGGAGCATCGCCTTGAGGACGCTGGCCGACGGCGCAGGCCGCCACTTCCGGTGACCGCGTAGCTTGCCGCGCGGGGTGACGAAGGCGAAGCTGACGACGCCGTGGCGCTCCTCCAGGTAGCGCTCTGCCGCATCCCTGCGCTCCCACCAGCCGGGGGTCGCCGCCTCCGCGGCCGCCGGAACGAGCCCGATCGCAGCGACCGCGGCAAGCACCGCCCAGACCCTCATTCCCGGATTCTAGGCGGCTCGCAGTGCCTCGATCTCGCGCTGCACGGCCAGACGCTCGAGCGCCTCGGCCTCGATCTGGCGCACCCGTTCGCGGGTGAGCCCGAGCCTGCGGCCGATCTCCTCGAGTGAGGCCGGGTCGCGCTCGCCGTTCAGCCCGTAGCGAAGCTTGAGGACGTCCCGCTCGCGCTCGGGGAGGCCGGCGACGGCACGCCGGACGATCTGCTCCTCGAGGCTGAGGCTGACCGCCTGCTCGGGGCTTTCCTCCGGGCCCGCCATCAGGTCGCCGAACGCGGTCCCCTCCCCCTCTCCGACCGGACGATCGAGGCTCGTGACGGCCCGCGCGGCCTCGCGCACCTCGCGCACCTTGTCGAGCGGGACCTTGATCTTCTTCGCGACCTCGGCGTCGGTCGGCTGCCGGCCGAGCTTCGGGGTCAGCTCGCGCTCCGCGCGCGAGATCTTCTGCTCGCGCTCGACGATGTGCACGGGGATGCGGATCTCGCGGGACTTGTTCGCCACGCCGCGCTGCACCGCTTGCCGGATCCACCAAGTCGCGTACGTCGAGAACTTGAATCCCTTTCGGTAGTCGAACTTCTCCACTGCGCGGATCAGGCCGATGATGCCCTCCTGGATCAGATCGAGCAGCGAGAGCCCGTGGCCCTGGTAGCGCTTGGCGATCGAGACGACCAGGCGCAGGTTCGAGTTGACCATCTCGTCCTTGGCGGCCTTGTCGCCGCGCTCGATCCGCTTTGCGAGCTCGACCTCCTGCTCCTTCGTGAGGAGCGGATGGCGGCCGATCTCGTTCATGAAGAGCTGGAGCGCGTCCGTGGTGGCCCCGGCCAGGTCGCCGTTCACGTACGTGGAAGCCTTGGCCGACTCGCGGCCGCAGTCGTCGCGCAACTCGATGTGCCGACGCTCGATCTCCTCGTAGAGCGCCTCGACCTCCGCGTCCTCCAGTCCGAGCCCGTCGACGACGTCGTTGACCTCGGAGAGCTCGAGGCACTCGTGCTCCTCGCCGCGGTCGAGCAGAGCCTGAATCTGAGCTTCCATGCCCTTTTTCTTTCCTTCCGCCATCGAGGCAAACCCAGCGAACGTATGTTCTATACTGTACCAGACAGTGGCGCGCCCCACGTATCTCGAGGACACCTGCAAGACAGCGCTCAACCGAGTCCCGGACGCGAGCCGGGTACCTTTCCGCTGGACCGTCAACCCGTACCGCGGCTGCGCGCACAGCTGCCACTACTGCTTCGCGCGCGCCTACCACGCGTACCTCGACCTGGGGATCGGCGAGGACTTCTCCTCGAAGATCGTCGTCAAGACGAACGTCGTCGAGGTGCTGAGGCGCGAGCTTGCGTCCCCGCGGTGGCCGGGCGACCCGATCGCCATGGGAACCGCGACCGACCCCTACCAGCATTGCGAGGGCCGCTACAGGCTGACGCGCGGAGTGGTCGAGACCCTGGCCGACTTCGAGAACCCGCTCTCGCTCCTCACGAAGTCCACGATGATCGTGCGCGACCTGGACGTCTTCCGGCGCCTGAACGAGGTCGCCCCGCTCACGATCTCGATGAGCGTCGGCACGCTCGACGAGAAGGCGCGGCGAGTGGTGGAGCCGGGAACGCCGCCCGGACGACGGCGCCTGGAGATCCTCGGCCGCTTCGCCGCAGCCGGCATCCGCACAGGAGTCCTCGTCGCTCCGATCCTGCCAGGCCTCACCGACGACGAGGAGCACCTGGACGAGGTGCTCGCCGCCTGCGCCGACGCGGGAGTCGGGCACGCGACGCCGATCGTCCTGCACGTGCGCCCGTCCATCCGCGAGCACTTCATGCCGTGGCTGAAGGAGACGTACCCCTGGCTCTACCCCCGGTACGTCGAGCTCTACGGCTCCCGCTCGTACGCGCCGAAGGCCTACCAGGAGAAGATCTCGGAGCGGTTCGCCCGCCTGCGCCTCCGGCACGGGATCGGCAGCTCCGGCTCGAGCCGCCCGGTGCCGCGCAAGCGCAACGAGCAGCTCGCCCTGACGGTCTAGGACTAGGCGGTCCGGCGTCGGAGCGTAGTTGCTCCGAGCGCCAGGGCGAGCACGATGCATCCGCAGACGATCGCCACGTCGAGGGCCAGGCGGGCGCCGGTATCGCCGGCGGTCGCACGCGCGAGCCCGTCGTAGGCGTACGTGAGGGGAAGCACGTCGGAGACGAGCTCGAGGGCGCGAGCCATGCTCTCTCGCGGCACGATCAGCCCGGCCAGGAGGATCTGCGGGATCACGAACGCGGGCATGAACTGCACCGCCTGGAACTCGCTCGTGGCGAAGGCGCTCAGGAGGAGGCCGAGCGCCATCCCGAGCACGGCGTTGGCGACTGCGAGCGCCACCACGAGCCAGACGGCGCCCTCGCTCTCCAGGCCGAGGAGCCCGAAGCCGAGCGCCGAGGTGATGGTCGCCTGCACGGCCGCCAGGAGGGCGAACGCAAGCCCGTAGCCGAGCAGGAGGTCGAGCTTGGCGAGCGGCATCGACATCAGGCGCTCGAGCGTGCCCGAGGTTCGCTCCCGCAGCATCGCGATCGACGTGACGACGAACATGGAGATGAACGGGAAGAGCCCGACGAGCGGCCCGCCGATCCGTGCGAACGTCTCCTCCTGGTCGCCGAGGACGTACTTGAAGAGGACGAGGAGCGCAGGCGGGACGACGAGGACGAGGCCCAGCGTCCGGTGGTCGCGCCGCAGCTGACGCAGGACGCGAGTGGTCGTGGCGAGCGTGACGCGGAGGCTCATGCGGCGGCCTCCGCGAGCGAGAGGAATGCGTCCTCGAGATCGTCCGTGTCCGTCCTCGCCAGGAGGTCGTTTGGCGCTCCGGTCGCCACGATCCGCCCTTCACGCATCAGCAGGAGCTCGTCGCACCGCTCCGCCTCGTCCATCACGTGGCTGGAGACGAGCAGCGTCGCGCCCCGCGCCGCCAGCCGGTGGAAGGTCTCCCACAGGTCGCGCCGCAGCACCGGGTCGAGGCCGACGGTCGGCTCGTCGAGGACGAGCACGTCGGGATCGCCGAGGAGCGCGCTGGCGAGGGAGACGCGTGAGCGCTCGCCGCCGGAGAGCGTGCGCACGACCTGACCGGCGTGCTCCTCGAGACCGACGGTCGCGATCGCCGCGCCGATGCTCTCGTCGGGCGCCCCCAGCACGCGCGCGAAGTAGGCGAGGTTCTCGCGCACGGTCAGGTCGCCGTACACAGAAGGCGCTTGGGTCACGTAGCCGATCCGGCGCCGGAGCTCCGGTGAGCCCGCCCGGCGGCCGAGGACGGAGATCTGGCCGGACTCCACGATCTGTACGCCTACGATCGCCCGCATCAGCGTCGTCTTCCCGGAGCCGCTCGGCCCGAGCAGTCCGGTGACCGCGCCGCTTCGGAGAACGACCGAGATCCCCGGGAGCACGAGGCGGTCTCCGCGCCTCACGTGCAGGTCGCGGACCTGAATCGTCGTCCCGTCCGTCGTCGTAGTATAATTCATCGTGCGTTGAATTATAGGAAGCCGGCACCTGCGAGCGCAAGCTCCAAGCGACCCGGCCGGCGGCCGGGCGAGAGCGGCACCCGCGAGTCGATCGCCCGAGCGGCGCGTCGCCTCTTCGCGGAGCAGGGCTACGACCGCACGACGCTGCGAGCGGTTGCGGCCGAGGCCGGCGTCGACCCCGCGCTCGTGGTCCACTTCTTCGGCTCGAAGCAGGCGCTCTTCCTGTCGGTCGTCGAGCTTCCTTTCGAGCCGGCCGAGGCGCTTCCGGAGGTTCTCGCCGGCGGCCGCGACGCCGTGGGCCTTCGCTTCGCCCGTTTCGTGGTCGGCGTCCTCGAGGACCCGGAGGCCCGGAACCGGATCACCGGGATCGTGCGCGCGGCGGCATCCGAGCCGGAGGCGGCCCGGGTGATGCGCGAACTCCTCTCGGCGAGGATCATCGGGCCGCTCTCGGAGAGCCTCGGCGCCGACGACGCCCGCCTCCGCGCCACCCTGACTGGCTCCCAGGTCGTGGGGCTCGTGATGGCCCGCGTGGTGGTCAGAGTGGAGCCGCTGGCCTCGCTCGAGCCCGAGGCGCTCGTGCGGGCAGTCGCCCCCACCTTCCAGCGCTACCTGGCCGAGCCGCTGTAGCGGCACGGTTACGATCGCGCCGTGGCCGCGCCCATCCGTATCGGCACGTGCTCCTGGGCCGACGAGGCCCTGACGAAACACTGGTACCCGAAGAGCGTCAAGTCCGCCGAGGAGCGCCTACGCTATTACGCGGAGCACTTCTCCACCGTCGAGGTCGACTCGACGTACTACCGCCTCCCGGACGAGTCCATGGTCGCCCGCTGGGCGGAGCGCACCCCCGAGGACTTCGTCATGCACGTGAAGGCGTTCGGCCTCATGACCCGTCACCCGGTCAAGGCGGAGCAGCTGCCGACCGACCTGCGGGAGGCCGCGCCGGTCGACGACCGCGGGCGGGTCGAGCGGCCGCCGCGAGAGTTTCGCGCCGAGATCTTCGCCCGCTTCCACCGGGCTCTCGAGCCGTTGCGCGCCTCCGGGAAGCTCGGCGGCGTCCTGCTCCAGTTCCCCTCCTATGTGGTCTACAAGGATCTTTCGCTCGACTACCTCCGCTGGGCCGTGGAGCAGCTCGCCGGCGACCGGGCTCTGGTCGAGTTCCGGCACCGGAGCTGGTTCGACGACGAGAACCGCGCGCAGACGCTCGCCTTCCTCGAGGAGCTCGGCGCCGCGCACGTCATTGTGGACGCGCCGAAGACGGAGGCGAGGAACCTCGTCCCGACGATCGTGGGGGCGACGAGCGCGGTCGCGTACGTGCGCATGCACGGACGGAACGCGAAGACCTGGAACGTTCGCGGGGGCAGCGCGAGCGACCGCTTCGACTACCTCTACTCGGCGGAGGAGCTGAGCGAGTGGGTGGAGCCGCTCCGGGAGGTGGGCGAGGCGGCAGAGCAGGCCTACGTGCTGTTCAACAACAACCGCTGGAGCCGCCGCGACGGCGGCGAGGTCGCCGCGCAGGCGCCCGCGAACGCGGTCGCCCTGCGGCGGATTCTGGACGAACAGGGGATTCCCACGGGCTAGATCGTCGGCTACCGTTCAAGCCGTAGGGGACGTCGGCCGATGGGACTGAGGTGGGGAGCCGTCTGGGCACGCATATGTTCTGGACCCTGGCGCTGAGCGCTGCGATCACGCTGCTCGCGCTCTCGCCGGCGATCCTGCCCGAAGGAACGCGCATCGAGCACCTGCCCGCTCCGCTCTCCGGCATCGAGAAGGTCGGACGGATCGTCGCCTCCGAGGTCGCCGCGCCCGTCATCCGGCGAATCGCCGACGCCGACGGCGAGGCGATCGCCGAGCCCCAGGCGGCTCCCGGCGAGTCCGCGCCGGGTG
>DASQWP010000063.1:0-14465 GCA_035640195.1 Gaiellaceae bacterium
GCCAGGACGATCGCCGCACCGAGCGAGAGCCCCATCGCGAGCGCGCCGAAGGCGGCGACGCCCACGATGGCGAGCGGCATCGCTACGCCGAGCAGCCGGAGGACCGACGACCAGCCGGAGAGGCTCAGCTCCCGGTCGAGCTTCAGCCCGGTGGAGAAGAGCGCCACGATGACCGCGAGCTCCGAGAGGCGAAGCACGAGCTCCGCGTCGTCCACGGGATCGACCCAGCCCAGGTCGAAGAGCTGGATGACAACGGCGGCGCCGAGCCCGAAGGCGAGGTAGATGAGGGCGGCGGAGAAAGCACGGTCGCGCTGGTGCGAGAGGGCGCCGACCGCCGCAGCGACCGCGACGCCCAGGAAGACGAGCGCGACGGCGTAGAGCTCCGGCGCGGCGAAGCCCGGCCCTGCGGCGACGAGTGACGGCATGGACACCCCCCGTTCCCGAGCCGTGCCGCTCTCAAGCCAGGAGGCGGCGATGCCGCGCGAGCGCGGCGAGGACGGCCTCGATGTCTTCCGTCGAGTTGTAGGCGTGCGGCGAGACGCGCAGGTTGCCGTCCCTCGAGGACGTGACGATGCCTTCCGCAGCGAGCGCGGCGACGAGCGCATGCTCGTCCGTCGAGGCGATGGCGACCAGCGGGCCGCGGCGCTCCGGGTCGCGCGGCGTCGCCACGCGTCCGCCGAGCGCGTCCACGCCCTCGATCAGCATCGTGGTCAGGCCGCGCACGTGCTCCTCCGTCTCGGCCACGCCGGTCTCCTTCACGAGCTCGATGCCGGCGATTCCCGCATAGATGCTGGGGATCGGGGGCGTGCCGAATTCGAAGCGGCGGGCTGTCGGCGAGGGGGAGTAGTCGTGGATGTCCATCTCGAAGATGTCCTCGTCGGCGAACCAGCCGGTGCTCGTGGGCTGGATCCGCTCGACGAGCTCGCGGCGGCAGTAGAGGAAGGCGAGGCCCGCGGAGCCGAGCAGGTACTTGACCGTGCCGGCGGCGAGGAAGTCCACGTCGAGCGCGCGCACGTCGATCGGGATCGCTCCGGCCGCCTGGTAGGAGTCGAGGAGGACGAGCGCGCCGCGCTCGTGCGCGAGCTCGGCAACGCCCTCGACGTCGATGCGGCTGCCGTTCCGGTAGCAGACGTGGGTCACGGCGACGAGCGCGGTCGTCTCGTCGATGGCCTCGTCGAAGTGCTCGAGCGGGATGGTGGCGTCCTCCGCCTCGGGCACGTGCACGACACGCCGTCCCCGCAGCTCCTGCGCGTGCGCGATCTGGCCCACCGTCGGGAACTCGAAGTCGCTGACGACGATGGTCGAGCGCTCTTGCTCGAAGCGAAGCCCCGAGAAGAGCGCGCTCACACCTGCCGAGAGCGACGTCGTCACGGCCACCTCGTCGGGCTCCGCGCCGACGAGGTCGGCAAAGCTGGCCCGCGCCGCCTCGGCTCGCTCGACCCAGTACTCCCAGGGCGCTCCCTGCTCGTCCCAGTCCTGCATGTAGTCGGCGTAGGCTGACTGTACGGCGTCCGAGAGCGCGCCCTGCGAGCAGCTGTTCACGTACACGAGCCGCTCCAGGATGGGAAAGCGATGGCGGATGCGCTCGGGCAGCGCGAGCTCAACGGCCAAGGTAGGCCTTCTTCAGGTCGTCGTTGTCGAGCAGGGCGTCGGCGCGGTCGGCGAGGACGACGTTGCCCGTCTGCAGGACGTAGCCCCGGTCCGCGATCGAGAGCGCCACGTTTGCGTTCTGCTCGACGACGAGGACGGCGACGCCGGTCTCGTGCACCTGCTTGATGATCTCGAAGTTCCGCTCCACGAAGATGGGGGCGAGGCCCATGGAGGGCTCGTCCATGAGGAGCAGGCGCGGCCGGGACATGAGCGCGCGGCCCATGGCGAGCATCTGCTGCTCGCCCCCCGAGAGCGTGCCCGCGAGCTGGGCGCGGCGCCCGTAGAGGAGCGGGAAGAGCCCATAGACGCGCTCGTAGTCGTCGGCGAGGTCGTCCGACCGCAGGTAGGCGCCCATCTCCAGGTTCTCGAGCACCGTCATGGGCGCGAACACGCGGCGGTTCTCGGGCACGATCGCCATCCCGCAGCCGACCCGGTAGCTCGTCGAGCGCTCGGTGACGTCCTCGCCCGCGAACTCCACGCGCCCGCTCTTGGGGCTGACGATGCCGAGGATCGTCTTGAGCGTGGTGGACTTCCCGGAAGCGTTGCCGCCCAGGAGGCACACGAGCTCGCCCTCCCGCACCTCGAGGGACACGTCCTGGAGGATGTGGATCTGCCCGTAGTACGTGTTCACCTCGTCGAGGCGGAGGAGAGGCTGCGGCAGGGCTCCGTCGCTCATTCTTCCTTCGTCGCGCGCGCGCCGAGGTAGGCCTCGACCACGCGCGGGTCGGTGGCGACCGCGTCGAACGTCCCCTCGGCGATCTTCACGCCGTGGTCGAGCGCGACCACGCGGTCGGAGATGCCCTCGACGACGTGCATGTCGTGCTCGATCACGAGGATGGTGTACCCGCCCTCCTCGCGAAGGCGGCCGATCAGGCCCGTGATCTCCTGCGTCTCGGCCGGGTTCATGCCCGCGGCCGGCTCGTCGAGGAGGAGCAGCTGGGGCTTCGTCCCCGTGGCGCGCGCGATCTCGAGCCGCCGGCGGTTCGCGTACGAGAGGCTGTAGGCCGGCTGGTGGAGCCGGTAGCCGACGAGCCGCTTGCCGAAGAAGCCGAGCAGCTGCTCGGCGAGCGCGCCCACCTCGCGCTCCTCACTTCGAGCGAAGGGAGTGCGCAGGACCGATTGCCAGACCCGCGACTTCGTGTGGCCGTAGGTGGCCGCCTGGACGTTCTCCTTCACGGTCATGTTCAGGAAGAGCCGGAGTGTCTGAAAGGTGCGGGCGATGCCGAGCTGCGCGATCTTGTGCGGCTCGAGCCCGACGATGTTCCGCCCCCCGAAGCGGATGTCGCCCCGGTCGGGCGGGTAGATCCCGGTGACGAGGTTGAACAGCGTCGTCTTCCCGGCGCCGTTGGGGCCGATCACGCTCACGATCTCGCCCTCGTCGATCCGCAGGTCGAGCGCGTCGATCACCTGGAGCCCCCCGAAGGACTTGCTCACGCCGTCGAGCTCGAGCAGGGACATCAGACGGGATTCTCCACGCGGGGAGTACCGAGAAGCCCGTGTGGACGCGTCGTCATCATCGCGACGAGGATGGCGCCGAACAGGAGCTGGCGGGTGACGCTGGGCTGGAAGATGAGGCGGTTCTCCCACACGAACGCCGCGAGGTAGATCGTCGGGACGAGGAGGACGAAGCGCGTGTCGCGGCGGAGCTGTGTCAGCGAGAGGACGGCCACGATGAGGAGGACGAAGGCGATGTTGCCGATCAGCACCCGCTCGACCGCCGGCAGGACGACCCAGGAATCCAGGAGGCCGCCGATTCCCTCCCCACGCGTCTCGGCCTCCACGCCCTCGGGCCAGACGAGCGCGACGATCTCGTGGACGGCGAAGCCGAACGCCACGGCCGCGCCCGCGAGCGCGGCGAGGCGCCGCCAGGGACGCACGGTCGCCACGAGCACCGCGATCAGGGCGCCGTAGAAGAGAAAGCGGGCGTTCTCGGGCGTCCGGAGGATCTCCGGCACCGACGCGACCACGATCGCACCGAGGATGGCGCCCTGAATCGAGCCCGCCCCGCCCAGGATGAGCGCTGCGTAGATCATGATCAGCAGCGTCACCTCGAAGTTCTGCGGGAAGACGCCCACCTGGACGGCGGCGAAGATCGTTCCCGTCAGACCCGCGATCGCCGCGCCCATGGCGAACGCCAGCAGCTTCATCCGGTTGACCGGCGTCGTCATGAGCTCGGCCGCGAGCGGATCCTCGCGCACGGCTCGCCACGCGCGTCCCGTACGGGAGTCTTTCAGGAAGAAGAGGCCGATGACGACGATCGCGAGGACGACCAGCAGCAGGAAGAAGTAGTCGCGGACGCGGAGGAGCTCGATGCCGAAGATCACCATCGGGTCCACTCCGGGGATGCCGTTGGGCCCGCCGGTCAGGTTCAGAGGCTCGTCCGACCCGGGCAGGTTGATCCGGTCGAGGTTGAGCGCCAGCTCGACGAAGATCTGTGCGAAGAAGAGCGTCGTGATGGCCAGGTAGTCGCCGACGAGTCGCCACGAGGGCAGGCCGAGGAGTAGCCCGAGGAGGGCCGAGGCGACGACGACGGTCGGGATCGTGGCGATTGTCGGCCAGTGGAGGTCGAACTGCGACGAGGAGACCCAGGCGTACGCGTACGCGCCGAAGCCGTAGAAGGCGACGTAACCGAGGTCGAGGAGGCCGGCCCAGCCGACGACGATGTTGAGCCCGAGGGCGAGGAGCGCGAAGAGCAGCACGTTGACGCCCACGCGCTGTAGGAAGGTGGAGTCGGTTGTGAACGGGAAGGCCGCAGCCACGGCGAGGAAGAGGGCGAATCTCGCCTGGGGCGTCACCCGGTCCCACGCTCGCCGTGCCGGGGCCGTGAGCCCCCGGTAGTGCTCGGTGCGCGTCTCCGCCTGGGCGGCCCACTCGTCGGTCCCGATCCGCGGCATCGGCACTAAACCTTCTTCAGCACCGGCGAGCCGAGGAGCCCGCTCGGCCGCACGAGCATGACGGTGATGAGGATCCCGAAGACGATCAGGTTCTGGAAGGTCGAGGAGATGTAGGCGGCGGAGAAGGCCTCCGCCAGGCCGATCAGGAGCCCGCCGAGCATGGCGCCGGGGATGTTTCCGATCCCGCCGATGACCGCGGCCGTGAAGCCCTTCAGCCCGGCTATGAAGCCCATGAAGTGGAAGACCCGCCCGAAGACCAGCCCGACCATGACGCCGGCGGCGCCGGCCAGGACGGAGCCGATGAAGAAGGTGGCAACGATGACCCGGTCGACGTCGATGCCCATCATCGCCGCCGCCTCGCGGTCGTACGAAGTCGCCCGCATCGCCTTGCCGAGCCGCGTCCGGTTGACGAGCAGCCAGAGGGCGATCATCAGGGTGATCGCCGAGGTGATGACGAGGATGCGGACGAGGGAGATCCGGAGCGGCCCGACCTCGATCCCGACGGAGAACGGGATCATCGCAGGCGTGTTGTAGGTGCGGAACTGGGCGGTGAAGATCAGGAGCGCGCTCGCCTGGAGAAAGAAGGAGACCCCGATCGCGCTGATGAGCGGCGCGATGCGAGGCGCGTTCCGGAGCGGCCGGTACGCGAAGCGCTCGATCGCGATGCCCAGGATTCCCGCGCCGAGCATCCCGGCGAGGAACATGAGGATGATCACGAAGGCGACCGGGAGGATGGGGGAGGCGGCGCCCCCGAGCCCGATCAGCACGAAGTACCCGATGAACGCGCCCATCATGTAGACCTCGCCGTGGGCGAAGTTCAGGAGCTTGAGGATCCCGTAGACCATCGAGTAGCCCAGCGCGATCAGCGCGTACACGCTCCCGAGGGTGACCCCGTTGACGAGCTGCTGAACGAAGAACTCCATCGAGGCCCGCCGATTCAATCACCCGTGCGGCTCCGAAGGGAGCCGCACGGGTGCGTCAGTTCCAGCTACTGAACGAGCTCGTAGCTTCCGTCTTCGGCGATCTGGAAGATGAAGAACGTCGCGTCCTGGATGTCGCCGTTCTCGTCGAACGCGATCGGCTGGCCGAGAATCGACTCCGGGAAGTCGGTCGTGCCGACGTTCTCGAGCACGACCTCCCGGCTCGGCTCCTCGCCGTCCTGGCACGCGCGGTAGGCGGCGTCCATGACGACGGTGGTCGCGGCGAAGGTCGGCGGCCCGAACGTGCCGAAGTCGCCGAACTCCTCCTCGTACGCCGTGGCGAGCTCCTGCACCGCCGGGTCGTCGAGGCCCGTGATGTCGGGCGCGAACGACGACACGTACGACCCCGCGATCGAGAAGTCGTCCGGCGAGAAGAGCCCATCCGAGCCGAAGATGACCGCGTCCTTGCCCTGCTCCGACATCTGGTTGCCGAAGAGCTGGGCGTTGGCGGCGATCTGCCAGGGCAGGAACACGACGTCGGTGTCGTTGGCGACGCCAGAGACGAGCGCCGAGAAGTCAGTCTGGTCCTGGCTCACCGACTCCCGCTCGACCGTGACGCCGGCCTCTTCGAGCGCCTCGCTCGTGGAGTCTGCGAGGCCCGTCGAGTAGGAGGTCTGGTCATCGATGATGAGCACCTTCTGGGCGCCGAGCTCGTCCGCCATGTACGCGGCGTCGGTCGGCCCCTGGTCTGCGTCGGTCGGAACGACGCGGAAGAACGTATCGAACCGCTCGGTGAGGTCGGTCGCCGTCGCCGAGGGGGAGACGAAGGCAATGCCTTCCCGCCCGAAGATCTCGCCGACCGCCTCGATCTCCTGGCTGCCGGCCGGGCCGACGATGCCGAAGATGTCGCTGTTGGAGACGAACTGCGGAGCGACCGTGGAGGCCTGGGCCGGGTCGAGCTGCGTGTCGCCTTCCTCGAGGACGAAGTCGGTGCCGTTCTCCTCGTTGAAGGTGTCGACCGCGAACCTCGCCCAGTTCAGCTGCTCCTGGCCGATCGAGGCGGCATCACCGGTGAACGGGCCCATGATCCCGACGGTGCCGGAGCACTCGACCGCTTCGGCGCCCGTGTCCGTGGCGCCGGTGTCCTGGGCGGCCGGCTCCTCTCCGTCGTCGTCGCCGCCGCAGCCGGACGCGATCGCGGCGAGCGCGACCACCAGCGTGAGCAGGATCAACCACCGGGTTTTCTTCATTGCCTCTCCTCCCATTCGCTTTCCGCGATGTTGTAGGCGGCCGACGGGTCGCCGGCCGGATGAAAGACCCCGAGCACACGCAGCGTCTCGCCGCCGACGTTCTCGAGGATGTGCGGCTCGCGCGCCGGGAAGTGGATGCACGATCCGGTTGCCACGCGCGTCCTTTCGCCGCCGATGTGCAGCATCCCTTCGCCCGCGAGGACGAACGCGACTTCCTCGTACTCGTGGTAGTGCGGCTTCGCCTTTCCCGGCGGGATCGAGCCGACGAACTGCGTGACGGTCTCTGCGCCCGCGCCGAAGCGGAACTCGCGGTCTTTCCCGGCCGGGAAAGCTTCCTGGTCGGCAAGGCGAACGGTCACGGAGCGCTCGCCACCCGCAGGGCCGGGCCCGTTCGGCTCGAGGCCGAGGACGGAGACTGCGACGAGGTCGTCCCGGCCTGGATTCTCGATCTCGTAGCTCGCCCCCGGCGCCACGTACGCTGCGGTCTCCGGCTCGAGCGGATGCCCCTCGCCGCCGAGCACGAGCATCCCCGAGCCTGCGAGCACGAACAGGAGCTCCTCGCGGTCACGTCCTCCCAACGGCTTGGAGCGCCCGGAGGCGACGCGGACGATTCGCTGCTCGAGGTCGTCGCAGCCGAAGCCCGGGCCGATCGTCACGCGCGTCGAAACGGTGCCGTCCGGATCGGAGGCGGTGTCCACGTCCGCTTCGGACGTGACGTAGCCGGGCATTCGCTGCACTCTCCTTCTAGACGCCGGGTGCGGGGGCTGGGTTTGCGGGGGGCCGAGCCGCGGCGACTACCATAACCCGATCTTAAGCTTGGGTCGAAGCCCCTGCCGCTTGCCGAGGCCGTTTGACGGGTGGCCGGGGCCGTCGTTTAGGATCGCCGAGGGATGCTGCTGAGCGAGGTGGGGTACGCTCGTCCTGCGAGCGTCGACGATGCGGTTCGCCTGCTTGCGGAGCATGACGGTGCTCGCGCGCTCGCTGGCGGCCAGACGCTCCTGAACGTGATGAAGGCGAGGGCGGCGGCGCCCGACGTCCTTGTCGACCTCGCCGATCTCGACGAGCTCCGGACGATCTCCAGGGGATCCGACGGCGGTCTCGAGCTCGGGCCGATGGCGACGTGCGCCGAGCTGATCGGCTCGGCCGACGTGAGCGAGGCACGGCCCATCCTGGCCGAGGTCGCCGCGCAGATCGCGGACGTGCAGGTTCGCAACAGGGGGACCGTCGGCGGCAACGTCTGCTCGAACGACCCCACCAACCACCTGCCGCCGCTGATGGTCGCTCTCCGGGCGGAGATGACGATCGCCGGTACGGACGGCGAGCGCACCGTGCCGGCGGAGGAGTTCTTCCTGGGCGTCTATATGACGGCCGTCGGTCCCGGGGAGCTGCTGACGAGGATCGCGATCCCGCCTTCCGAGGGCGGCGACGGCTTCGCGTCGGTGGCGATCGGCGCCGACGGAACGTGCATCGTGAACGCGGCCGCGTCGGTGGGAGCCGACGGCGCGCGCGTCGCGATCGGGTGCGTCGCCGCGGTTCCCGTGCTGGTCACGTCCGCGGCGGACGAGGAGACCGTACGCGAGGCCGTCCGGGGCACCGACCTCGATCCCCCCTCCGACGTGCACGGGTCGGCCGAGTACCGCCGGCATCTCGCCGAGGTGGTCGCGGCGCGCGCCGTCGCCCAGGCCGCCGGGAGAGTCAGATGAAGCCGGTCTCGAGCAAGGCGATCTCGGTCACGATCAACGGTGAGCTCCACGAGCGCGAGGTGGACGCGCGCCGCCTGCTCGTCCACTTCATCCGCGACGACCTCGGTCTCACCGGGACGCACGTCGGGTGCGATACCGGAAACTGCGGCGCCTGCACCGTCCTCCTCGAAGGGACGGCGGTCAAGAGCTGCATGCTGCTCGCCGTCCAGGCCGACGGCGCCTCGATCGAGACCGTGGAGAGCCTCGCCTCGGACGGGCAGCTCCACGTGCTCCAGCAGGCCTTCTCGGACCACCACGCCCTCCAGTGCGGCTACTGCACGCCGGGGATGCTGATGAGCGCGAAGTACCTGCTCGACAACAACCCGGAGCCGACGGAGCACGAGATCCGGCGCGCGATCCAGGGGAACATCTGCCGCTGCACGGGCTACGTGAACATCGTGGAGGCGATCGCCGCGGCCGCCAAAGGGGAGGTGAGCGGATGAGCTCGACCACAGTCGCGCCCGAGCGAGTGCAGGCGCCGCAGAAGGGCTTCGCCGGGCAGAGCATCCCGCGCAAGGAGGACAAGCGCCTCGTCCAGGGGCAGGGCGTGTACGTCGACGACGTGCGCAGGCACGAGATGGGCTACGTCCACTTCGTCCGTTCCCCCTACGCGCACGCGGCCATCACGAGTATCGACGTCTCGAAGGCGCTCGAGCTCGACGGCGTCTACGGGGCGATCATCGGCGAGGAGGTGGCCGCCCTCACGGACCCCTTCTTCCAGCTCTCCGTCCCGCCGGGCTCGGAGATCAAGGACTACGCCCTCGCCGTCGGCAAGGTGCGCCACGTCGGCGATCCGGTCGCGGCCGTGGCGGCCCGCACGCGCGAGCTCGCGCGCGACGCAGCGGAGCTCGTGGAGGTCGAGTACGAGCCGCTCTCCGTCGTGGTCGATCCCGAGCGGGCGCTGGACGAGGACGCCGCCGTCCTCCACGAGGAGGCAGGCTCGAATCTCGTCTGGTCGGGAGAGTTCGACTGGGGCGACTTCGACGCCGCGCTCGCCGAGGCGGATCGCGTCGTCCGGATCGAGCGCCTCCACTTCGACCGCTTCTCCTCCACGCCGCTGGAGACGAGCGGCGCCGTCGTCGAGTACGACCGCGGCACGGGGCAGTGGACGCTGCACGCGAACAACCAGTTCCCCGGCTTCGCCATCATCATGATGGGCCCGGCGCTCCGCACCGGGATGGACAAGCTCCGCTTCGTCTCGCAGGACATCGGCGGCGGCTTCGGGAACAAGATCTGCACGCATCCGCAGCTCGTCGCGCTCTGTCTGCTCGCCCGCAAGCTCAACCGTCCCGTGCAGTGGACGGAGTGGCGGACCGACCAGCACACCGGCAACAGCCACGGGAACGAGCGCGTCTTCCTGGACGTCGAGGTGCCGGTCAAGGCGGACGGGACGATGCTCGGGTTCCGCTGCAAGGCGATCGACGATTGCGGCGCCTACAGCCGCTACGAGCCGCTCGGCTGCATCATCTGGGCGCAGGTCACGCCCGGCCTCTACCGCTGGCGCAACGTCCGCATCGACTTCTCCCAGGTGGTGACGAACAAGTCGCCCTGCGGGCCGAACCGAGGCTACTCGCGCATGCAGCACCTCTGGTTCACGGAGCGGATCATCGACATCGTCGCCCACGAGCTCGACCTCGATCCCGTCGAGATCCGCAAGCGCAACTACATCAAGGCCGAGGAGATGCCCTACGAGACGCCCAACGGCTGCGTCTACGACTCGGGCGACTACGCGCGCTGCCTCGACATCGCGCTCGAGCTCGTGGACCACCCGTCGCTCGAGCGGCGCCGGCGCGACGCCGAGGCGCGCGGGAAGCTGCTCGGCTTCGGCATCGGCTCGACGCTCGACTCGGGCACGAACAATTTCGGGCAGTCGCAGCTCCTCAACCCGGACCTCCAGTTCTCGGGCAACAACGAGGTGGCTACCGTCAAGCTGGACATCTTCGGCGAGGTCGTGGTCACCCTCGGGACGACGCCCCAGGGCCAGAGCCACGAGACCGTGGCCTCGCAGGTCGTCTCCGACATCCTCGGCGTGACGCCCGACCAGGTGCACGTGCGGGCGGGGCACGACAGCTACTGGAACACGCACGCCGGCTTCTCCGGCACGTACGCGAGCCAGTTCGCCGTCACCGGCCTGGGCGCGGTCAGCGGGGCGACGGAGAAGCTCGCCGACGAGATCCGCCGGCTCGCGGCCGTGATCCTGGGCGCGGGCGGACCCGACGAGATCGAGCTGGACGGCGGCTTCGCGAAGCGGAAGGACAACCCGGAGGCGGCGCTTCCCTTCATGGCCTGCGGCGCCATCATCAACGCGAACAACGCCGGCCTTCCGCCGGAGCTCGACGACGTCACGCTCAACTGCCGCTACGTCTACCGGCCGCCCTTCCAGGTCCCGGACAAGGAGCGCAAGTTCGGCAACCTGACCCTCACGTACGCGACCCAGATCCACGCCTGCGTCGTCGAGGTCGACCGGGAGACCGGAACGTACGAGATCCTCGACTACGCGGCCGTGGACGACTGTGGCAAGCGCATCCATCCCCAGATCGTCGAGGGCCAGGTGCACGGGGCAACCGCGCACGGGCTCGGAGCCGCGATGTTCGAGACGTTCCCCTACGACGAGCAGGGAACTCTGCTCACCGCCAACTTCTACGACTACCACGTTCCCCACGCGCTCGACATGCCGCCTCTGAAGACGGACGCGATCGAGTCGCCCTCGCCGTTCACCTCGCTCGGCACCAAGGGCATGGGCGAGGGGGGCGGTGCCGGTATCCACGCCGTCTGCGCCGCCATCCAGGACGCCCTCCGGCCCGCGGGGAACCCGATCGTGACCGACAGCCACAACCCCTACCACCGGGTCTGGGAGCTGCTCCAGAATCCGGAGGCGAGCCGCGCTCTCGTGCGGGTGGAGGAGCGGTGAAGGTCGAGGGGACGCGCAGCTACGCGGCGCCACGCGAGAAGGTCTGGGACGTGCTCAACGACCCGGCGGAGATGGCGGAGCTCATGCCCGGCGTCGAGAGCTTCGAGATCGCCGACGAGACGCACTGGAAGGCGAAGGTCAAGGTGCCGCTCGGGCTCGGCAGCATGCGCATGAGCATCGACTTCGAGAAGGCGGAGTCGCGCCCGCCGGAGCACGCTCGCCTGCGCGCGAAGGGGAACGGCGTCGGCGCGATCATGAGCATGGAGACGCAGTTCGACCTGAGCGAGGAGGGCGGGGGCACCGGCATGCGCTGGGAGGCGGACGTGCGCATCTTCGGCCAGGTGGCGAGCATGGGGCAGCGCGTTCTCCAGCCGATCGTGAACCAGCAGGTGCAGAACGTCCTGAACGCGCTGGACAAGCGGGTGACGGCGACGGCGGGGGCCGGAGCCGAGCCGGCGACGGGTGCGAGCGCGGCCGAGGAGGGCGTCCATCCCGGCTCGCCGGAGGCCTACTCGGACGAGCCCGAGGGGCCGACGCACTCGACGCAGGGCTAACGCCGCCCTGAGAGGATGAGCCGGATGGCTGCGCCGTTCCGCATCGGGGTCATGCAGCTCACCATGGAGCCCGTCGGGGAGATGCTCGAGCACGCGCGCGCGCTCGACAGGCACGGCTTCGACACGATCTGGCTCGCGGAGGCCTACCCCTGGTGGCGCAAGCACTCGATGGAGGCGCGGTCCTCGACCGTGGTGTCGGCCCTCATGGCGCAGGCGACCGAGCGCCTGACGATCGGGTGGGGGATCATCTCGCCCTTCACGCGCCACCCGGTGCAGGTGGCGATGGACGCGCGCGTGGTGCAGGAGACGGCGGGCCCGGGGCGCTTCCTGCTCGGCTTCGGGACCTCGAAGATCTTCCTGAACAACACGCGCAACTCCACGAAGAAGACGCTCGGGCCCATGCGCGACGCGGTGGCGATCGTCCGCGGCGTCCTGGCCGGAGACGCCTTCGAGTACGAGGGGGAAACCTGGAGCGCCTCCGTTCCGGCGCTCGCCGAGGAGGTCGACTCGCCGCGCGACGTGCCGCCGGTCTACGTCGCAGCGACGGCGCCGAAGATGCAGGCGCTCGCCGGAGAGATCGGCGATGGCTGTCTGACGCCCTCGATCACGACGCCCGCGTTCGTGCGCTACACGCGCGACAACGTCAGGGCCGACATCGACATCGGCTGCACGATCGTGGCCTCCATCGACGCGTCCGACCGCGAGCGGGGCCGCGACGGCGCGCGCGAGATCGCGGCGATGTACCTCGCCAACAAGTACCAGAACATCAGGGGAGCGGCCGACAAGCTGCTCGAGCTCGCCGAGATCGAGATGGAGGAGCTCGCGCCGGTAGCCGAGGCCATGGAGCAGGGCGGCCGGCTCGCGGCGAAGGAGAGGGTGAGCGACGAGCTCCTCGACCGCTGCAAGCCCATCGCGGGGACGCCCGAGGACTGCATCGGGGCGATCGAGGAGTACCGCGAGGCCGGCTGCACGCACGTCATGCTCGAGCTCTGGGGCGACGACCGCGACGAGCAGATCCGGCTCTTCGGCGAGAGAGTCCTGCCGCAGGTCAGATGATCGACGAGCGGCGTCTAGTCGACCTCGCGCTGCGGCTTGTCTCGACGCCGTCGTTCACGGGCTCCGAGCAGGCCGCCGCCGAGCTGCTGCGCGACGAGCTCGCGTCGCTCGGGCTGCAGGTCCAGTGGCAGCAGGTCGAGGACGGACGGGCAAACGTGCTCGGGACGTGGCCCGGCTCCGGCGACGGCTCGACGCTGATGTTCAACGGGCACCTCGACACCTCGTACTCCGGACGCGAGCCCTGGCTCCAAGGCATCCCGGGCTTCCAGCCGGAGGGCTTCGAGCGGGACGGCCGGATCTACGGGCTTGGGATCTCGAACATGAAGGGTGCCGTCGCCTGCTACGTGGAGGCGGTGCGATCCCTCATGGACGCGGGCATCCGGCTGCGCGGGGACGTGGTCGTCGCGGGAGTCGCGGGAGAGATCGAGAAGACACAGGAGGGCGATGCGCAGGGTGCGGAGTACCGCGGCTACGCGGCCGGCTCGCGCCACCTCGTGACGCACGGAGGCGTGGCCGACATGTGCGTCCTCGGCGAGCCGACCGAGAACAAGGTCGTCCTCGCCCACTTCGGGACGATCTGGATGCGTCTCACGACACGGGGGCCGTTCGTCCATACGGCGTTCAGCTCGGGGCGCCTGGATGAAAACTCGATCGTCCGGATGCGAAGCGTCCTCGACGCGGTGCTCGAGTGGCTTCCCCGCTGGGAGGAGGAGATGAGCTACGACGGCGTCCACGGCGTCGCCAACGTCGGAGCGATACAGGGCGGCTTCGGCTGGCGCGTCTCCCGGACGCCGCACGAGACTCATCTCTACCTCGACCTGCGGGTGCCGCCGTCCGTGCCAATGGCCGAGGCGCGGCGGAAGGCGCTCGAGTATGCCCGAGGCCTCGACGGCGTGGAAGCCGAGATCTACGTGACCGCGCCGGGCGCCGAGATCGACGCCGACCACCCCCTCGTGCGGACGCTGGAGCAGGCGCACGAGGACGTGTTCGGCACGACACCGGAGCGCGACGTCACGCGGTGGTTCTCCGACGCCTCGGTGCTGACGCGCTACGGGATCGCTACGGTGAACTACGGCACGTCGAGCGGGCTGCCCGACGAAGCGCTCGGCGAGAACCTGGAGATCGACGGGCTCGTGCGGACGGCGGAGGTCTACGCGAGGGTGGCCAAGGCGGTGTGCGGGGTGGCAGAGTGAAGCTGGTCACGTTCGACGGCGGGCGTGTCGGTTGGATCGACGGCGAGGAGATCGTCGTGCTCGAGGTTCCCGACATGCGCACGTACTTCGAGCGGGGCGGGGCCGACGAGACGGGCGAGCGTGTGGCGCTCGAGAGCGCGCGCCTGCGGGCGCCGATCGTCCCGAAGAAGTTCTTCCACACGGCGGGAAACTTTCGCGAGCACGAGGAGGAGTCGAAGCAGGTCAGCTGGTCGCACAAGATCTCCCCCTGGATCGTCTTCTTCCAGAACGTGGACGCGATCGTCGGCCCCGACGA
>DASQWP010000064.1:0-6429 GCA_035640195.1 Gaiellaceae bacterium
CGCCGAGGCTCTCCGCCGTCCGGCGCGCGTCGGAACGGGTCCCCTCGGACGAGAAGCGCGACGGCATCGAGACGCAGACGACGCGCTCAGGCCCGAGCGCCTCCGCGGCGAGCGCCGCCGTGAGGGCCGAGTCGATTCCACCCGAAAGTCCGAGCACGACGTCCGTGAACCCGTTCTTCTCCACGTAGTCCCTGAGACCGAGCTCGATGGCGAGGCGCATCTGCTCGAGGTCGTCGAGCAGCGGCGCGACGAGAGGCTCGATCGCCCCCTTCGCGTCTCCTGCGGGAAGCTCGATCACGGGCGGGTCGGGAAGCTCGCGCAACGCCCGGGCGAGCGCGCGCCGACGCGCGTCCCGGAGGCGTCGGGCGATCGCGGTGATCGTGTCTACCTCGACGACGACGAGCGCCTCCTCGAAGGCGGGCCCACGCGCCACCACCTCCCCCTCCTCGTCCAGGACGAGGCTGTGCCCGTCGAAGACGAGCTCGTCCTGAGCCCCGACCGCGTTGACGTAAGCGATCCAGCAGGAGTTGTCGCGGGCCCGCGTCGCCAGCATCTGCTCCCGCTCGACGCCCTTGCCGAGGTGGAACGGCGAGGCCGAGATGTTCGCCACGAGATGCGCGCCGGCGAGCGTCAGGTCGGTTGCCGGCGGCCCCGGCTGCCAGATGTCCTCGCAGATCGTGGGGCCGATCAGGGCCTCGCCCGCGCGCAGAAGGACGAGGTCTCGACCCGACTGGAAGTACCTGTCCTCGTCGAAGACGCCGTAGTTCGGCAGGAAGTGCTTGCGGTACATGAAGCGCACCTCGCCGTCGACGCAGACGGCGCAAGCGTTGAACAGGTCGCGGTCCAGATGCGGAGTGCCCACCAGCGCCGCGATGCCCTGCGTCGCCTCGGCGATCTCGTCGAGCGTGTGTGCTGCGGCGCGGAGGAAGCCGGGCCGCAGGAGGAGGTCCTCGGGTGGGTAGCCGGTGACGGCGAGCTCGGGGAAGAGAACGAGATCGGCACCGGCCTCCCGCGCCTCGGCGAGGCGGGCCACGATGCGATCGCGGTTTCCGTCGAGGTCGCCGACGACCGTGTTCATCTGCGCGAGCGCGAGGCGCATGGTGCTCTTCGTTAGCCTACCAGTTTACGCCTGATAGTCGAATACCTGCAAGGAATGGCCTCCTTAGGGACTCATGTTCTGTGCAGGACCGCGGGCGCACGGGGCGTCGGCGGAAGGAGTAGGGTCGGCCGAGCGCTCTGGAGGAGCGCGGCTGCGGCTCGTGCCTCCCTGGGAAAAGGAGGCAACATGCAGGGTGGACCGTTCATGCGCGCCGCTCTCGCGTTCGTGGCCGCCGGAGTCCTCGCGGGCCCCGCGCTCGCTCAGGATCCGGTTGGAATCGAGGTCGGAGACACGAGCGTGACCGTCTCGGATGAGGCCGGCGCGGCCGAGGTCGAGGTCACGAGCGGCGGGACGACCGCGACGATCGGCGTCGGCGACGTCAACGTGGTGGAGACGAGCGGCGGTGACACGACGAGCGTCGTCTCGACAGGCTCGGAAGCCGGGAACGCGGCCGACGTCGATGCGGCGAGCGGTGACACGCAGGCCGATGCGGCCGTCGGCTGCACGGACGCGGGCGCCGCGCTCGGCGAGACCGAGGTGGCAGGCTCGATCGGGGCTTGCCCCGACGGCACTGGATCCGCGCCCGCCGCCGAGGCGGGAGCCTCGAGCGGCGACACGATGCTCGACGCGCTCGTGGGTTGCATCGAGGTCGCCGGTGCGGCCGGAGATCTCACCGGGGGCGCCTCGGTGGGCGTCTGCCGCGCGGGCGCTGGAGCCACGGATGCCGCGGACGTCGGCGGCTCGAGCGGCGACACGGAGGTCGACGGCGAGGTGGGTTGCATCGAGGCGGAGGCCTCGAGCGTCGACACGAATGCCGAAGCGTCCGTCGGATCGTGCGCGGGCGCCGCGGGCGGTCCCGGCGACGGCGGTCCGGGTGAGACAAGCGGCAGTGGCGCAGGCGACGACGCCGGGGCGCCCGGTTCCGGGATCGCCGGCGCCTTCGCTTCCGGCGGCGACGGCGCGGGCCTCGGAGCGTCGCTTCAGCAGCTCGGTCAGGGCACGCTTCCCTTCACCGGCGTGCCGCTCTGGGCGGTCGCGCTCGCGGGGCTCCTCGCGCTCTTCGGCGGACTGCTCTACAGACGCCGAGCTACGCTCGCCTGAGCTCCAACCGAGTGGCGGAGGCGACTGACGGTCGCCTCCGCCTTCTCGGCGTGCGGTTTTCCCGCCTTCGGTCCACCTGCTGGCCGTACGGACGAGCGCGGCGAGCGCTCGTAGCCTCACGGTCATGGGCCTTCGAATCGGAGCCCGCGTGCCGAGCCTCGAGTTCGAGGCCTACGTCCCCACTGAGGGTGAGCGTTGGCGAACGTCGCTCGCGGAGCTTCGCGGCTCGTGGGTGGTGCTCTTCTTCTACCCTCGGGAGGCCGTCTCCGAGCTGAGCGCGCTGGCACGTCTCTATCCCCAGTTCGAGGCCGAGGACGCCATCGTCCTCGCTGCGAGCACCCACAGCTTCGAGAGCTTCGAGCCTTCGTTCGAGGCGCATGCTTCGCTCGCCGGGGTCTTCTATCCGATCGTTGAGGACACAGCCCGCGAGCTCAGCGACGCCTTCGGCACCCTCACCGGCGACGGGGCCGCGCTTCATGGGACGTTCGTGATCGATCCGGACTCCGTCGTCCGGCAGGCCAGCGTGACCGCTGAGGCCGCCGGCCGCAGCCCCGACGAGACGCTTCGCATTCTCCGGACCCTGCGTGCGGCGAGCTCGGCGGTGCCTAGCGCGCAAGCGCCGGCGTGAGCGCCTCGAGCGCGAGCTCCACGTCGGCCCGATCGTTGTAGAGGTGGAAGCAGAAGCGAACGGAGCCTGCGCGGACCGAACAGGAGATCCCGGCGGCGCGAAGTCGCTCGACCGCCCGCTCGGCGTCCGCGATCTCGACCCGCACGATCGGCGAAGCCGGCTCCGGGAGCCTGAGCTCGGCCGCGAAGCGGCGGGCGAGCTCCAGGTCGTGCGACGCGATTCGCTCGACGCCGAGGCGTGCAACGAGCTCGAGGCTCGGCCTCGCCCCGGCGGCCACGAGCCAGGAGAGTGACACGTCCAGCCTCCGCGCGTCCTCGGTGAGCTCCGGGAAGCCGTAGTAGTGCTCGTAAGGCCGCACGCGCGACTTCCAGCCCGCCGTCCAGGGCTCGATCTCTCCCAGCCGCTCCCGGCGCACGTAGAGGAAGGCGAGGCCGCGCGGGGAGAGGAGCCACTTGTACGGATGCGCGGCCAGATAGTCCACGCCCTCGACGTCCACCGGCACCGCCCCGACCGCCTGCGTCACGTCGACGAAGAGCGGCACGCCGCTCACCCTGAGGGCGTCGAGGTCGGCGAGAGCGCCGTCGGCCGACTGCACCGAGCTGACCGCGACGAGCGCGGTGCGTTCGTCGATCGCCTCGGCGACCAGGGCGAGCGGACGCGGGCGGAGCTCGACGCCCTTGGCCGCGAGGCCGCGCCAGGGGAGGAGCGTCGAGGTGAAGTCGTCCTCGCAGAGAACGACGTTGTCCCCCGGCTCCGCGCGGAGGCTCGCAGCAACGAGGCCCGCGGCGGGCGAGAGCGCCGGCAAGAGCGCCACGTCCTCGGGCCGCGCGCCCACCAGGCCGGCGAAGAGCGCACGGCACGCCTCGCCGTCCTCTTCCCACTGCCGCCACGGCTCTCGGCCCCGCCAGCCGGCGAGCGCTCGCTCGACCGCCTCGACGGAGGAGCGCGGCGGCAGGCCGTACGTGCCCGTGTCGAGATAGCCGCGGGTCTCCGCGCCCTCGTACTCAGACGGCGCGAGCAATGTCCTCCAGGGCCTCCGGGTTCTCGACCGAGGAGAGATCACCCGGATCCTCGTCGAGCACCCTGGCCCGGATTGCCCGGCGCACGATCTTCGCGCTGCGCGTCTTCGGCAAGGCGGGCACGAAGACGACCCGCTCGGGCCTGAATGCCTTGCCGAGCTCCCTCGCGACGAGCCCTGCCACCTCCACGGCGAGCTCCTCCGCGCCCTCGTGGTCCGGCGCGAGCACGCAGAACACCCACGCCACCTCCCCCTTGAGCTCGTGCGGTACCCCAACTGCCGCCGCTTCGGAGACGGCCGGATGAGCTACCACGGCGGACTCGATCTCGGCCGGCCCGATTCGCTTTCCCGCGATGTTGAGCGTGTCGTCGCTCCGTCCGTGCAGGAACCAGTAGCCGTCGGCGTCCGCCGATGCCCAGTCGCCGTGCACCCAGACGCCCGGGATCCGGCGCCAGTAGGCATCGAGATAGCGCTCGGGGTCCCGCCAGAAGCCCCGGGTCATCCCCGGGAACGGCTTGCGGCAGACGAGCTCGCCGACCTCACCCGTCCCGACGAGCGAGCGGCCTTCGGCGTCGATCACGTCCATGGCCATCCCGAGCGCGGGGCCGCCGAGCGAGCAGGCCTTGATCGGAATCGCGGGCGTCGGGGAGAGGAAGCACGCGCCGACCTCGGTGCCGCCCGAGCAGTTGATGATCGGGCAGCGCCCGCCCCCCACGTGCTCGAATAGCCAGCGGTAGGGATCCGGGTTCCAGGGCTCGCCCGTCGTCACGATCGTCCGCAGCGAGGAGAGGTCGGTCCGAGGCTTCCCGTGCGGGATCAAAGCGCGGACGAGCGTGGGCGAGAGGCCGAGCACCGAGACGCGCTCCCGCTCGACCAGCGTCCAGAGGCGGTCGGGCGGCCAGTCCGGGGCTCCCTCCGCGAAGACGAGTGTGCAGCCGAGCGCGCCGCCCCCGACGACCTTCCACGGCCCCATGATCCAGCCCATGTCGGTGGCGAAGTGGATGACGTCCCCGGGATGGGCGTCGGCCTGGTAGGCGACCTCGCGGGCGATCGAGACGAGGAAGCCACCGTGGACGTGGACGACGCCCTTGGGTTTCCCCGTCGTGCCGGACGTGTACGTGAGGAGATATGGGTGTTCCGCGTCGAGCTCGAGCGGTGCGAGCTCGCCGGGGCTCTCGGCCACGATCGGTCCCCACCCCCGTTCGCGCGACCAGGTGACCACGTGCTCCACGGACGGTGCCTCGCGGGCGGCCTCCTCCACGGTCGCCCCCATGTCGAGCCGCTTGCCACGGCGGAGGGACCAATCCGCAGTCAGGACGACCCTCGCCTCCGAGTCCTGCAGACGCTGGAGGACGGCGGAAGCGGCGAAGCCGGAGAAGATCGGCACCTGGACGGCGCCCACGTGCGCGCACGCGTGCGAGGCGACGGCGACGTCGGGGCACATGGGCATGTAGATCGCCACCCGGTCGCCCGGCTCGACGCCGAGACGGAGCAGCCCCTCCGCAAGCCGCGTCACGTCCCGGGACATCTGCGCCCAGGTGAGCTCGCGGCGGGACCCATCCTCCCCGCTCAGGACGGCGGCGAGTGCGTCCGGCTTGCGCTCGGCCCACCGGTGGACGCAGTTGCGGGCGACGTTCAGCTTGCCCCCGACGAACCAGGTCGTCCATTCCGGGCCACGCGAGTCGTCGAAGACCCGCTCCCACGGCCGGGAGAACTCCAGGCCCATGTCCTCGATCGCGGCCGGCCAGAACCACTGGGGCTCCTCCTGCGAGCGGCGTACGAGGGCCCAGTAGTCCTCGAGCCCATGCCGCTGGAGGAGACGCGTTACGTTCGCGTGTCCGAACACGCTCGCGTCCGGCCGCCAGACGAACTCGCTCACGGCCTCGCAGCCGGCGGGAGTGAAGTGATGCTCACAGGGAGAGAGTCTACGAAGCGCGTTTCCGGCGAGAGACGGACGAACCCGGCCGTTCGGCTAGCTTAGGAAGCCATCAGGGAGTCTCGCCGCCGCTGGCTGACGGCATCTAAGGAGCCCGGGAGCCTCGGAAGGGGGATGGACGACTGCCCCGGGAACGCCGACGCTTGATCTCATGGGTATTAACCCAGGCGACAACCCGGAAGCTCCGGCTCTGCGGCCCAGCCGATGCCTCCGGGTTGGTGTCGCCGGGAAGTGGCGCGCCTTCCCGCACCCCTCTGCCTGGCGTCCGGCAGGAATGCGAGATAGCCGCACTATAGCCCCGATCGACCAGAAGTCAAGTGGGGTTGTGAAGTGATTCTTCTGCTCTATAGTTCACTGTAGGAAAGCATGTCAGACCTCGCCGCACTCACCCGCTCCGCCGCCGCCCGCCCCTCGCTCGGGGAGCGGGTGCGACAGCTGCGCATCGCGCGGGGGCTGACACAAACCGAGCTCGCGGGCGATCGTTTCTCCAAGGAGTACGTGAGCCAGATCGAGCGCGCGAAGACGCGCCCCACGGGCGAGACGATCGAGTGGCTCGCCGCGCGGCTCGGCGTCGACCGCACCTTCCTCGAGACCGGTGTCTCCTCCAGCGAGCGGGAGCGCGTCGAGAGCGTCATCGCCCGAGCGGA
>DASQWP010000065.1:0-19195 GCA_035640195.1 Gaiellaceae bacterium
CGCAGAACGTGCTTCAGTGCGCTCCGGACTGCTCCGCTCGGACTGGGGAAGTGAAACATGACTCCGTCCCCGAGCCACCCGGCTCCGGTTGGGGAAGACCGAGCGCCCGGGCGAGAGCGATCACAGTCGCGAGCGGCCGTCCGAGCCGCGCGGAGAGCTCCTCGCAGGTGGTCGGCGAGAGCCCGACCGGCTCGGGGAAGTAGACGTCCAGGTTGGCGAACGAGAGCCTCCCTGCCGCGATGCCCTTCGTGACGTGGTCGAGCGGCGTGCCCGCCCGCTCCAGAGCGTCCACGAGCCAGATGCGCTGGACGTCGCCGCCGCGGAAGCCTGACTCGCGGGGCGGAATCACGCCGGCGGCGACGAGCTGGCGGATCCGATCGGGCCGGCACCCGGTCAGCTCTGCGAGCTCCGCCTCGCTGAGGCTCCTCGGCACGATCTACGCGAGCGTCGAGACGTACACCTTCCGCGAGCGCGGCCCGTCGAACTCGCAGAAGAAGATCCCCTGGTAGGTGCCGAGGGCGAGGTCGCCTTCCGTGACTGGGATCAGGACCTGCGGGCTGGCGAGCGAGGCGCGTACGTGGGCCGGGGCGTTGGGGCCGTCGGCGTCGACGTGTCTCCACGTCCACGTCTCGCCCACGATCTTCTGAAAGGCTTGCTCGAAGTCCTCGAGCAGGTCGGGATCGATCTTCTCGTTGATGGTGACGCCGGCGGTCGTGTGCGGGACGTAGACGAGCGCGGCGGAGGCGCTGTCGTCCTCCTCGAGCGCGTCCCGCACCTGCTCGGTGATGTTGACGAGCTGCGTCTTGCGCTCGGTCTGCACCTGGATCTCGCGCACGGCTCGCTAGGATACGCGACCGCATGGCCACGGCCCCTCCGAGGAGCGAGCTGGATGCGTACCGGGACGAGGCCGACCGGTTCATCGCCGCGCTCGACGAGGAGTACTACCTCCACTTCGCGGGCCACAAGGAGGCCTTCGAGCTCGAGCCCATCTACGAGCGCTTCGCGGACCTGACGACGCTCGATGCGTGCGCGCGCGTGGGCGCCGCGGCCGAGCAGGGCTCCTCGGGGGAAATCGAGCTCTGGCGCTTCGCGTGCGAGGGCTACCTCGGCAACCTGACGCGCGCCGAAGCAGAGGAGATCGCCGGTCTCGAGGCCTCGCTGACCGCCGAGGTCGACGGCGACGAGATCCCCTTCCGGATGCTCAAGCCCTCCATCGCCAACGAGCCGGAACGAGAGCGCCGAATGCGGCTCGACGCGGTCCGGGTCGAGCTCGTGGAGGAGCACTTCACTCGCCGGTACGCGGCCGCCGAAGAGACCCGCCGCGAGGCGACGCGACGGCTCGGGGCCCCCACGTACCGCGCCCTCTACGACCGGTTCGGCTTCCCTCTGGACGACCTCGCCGGACAGTGCCGGCGGTTCCTCGACGAGACGGAGGAGCTCTACGTCGCGGCGCTCGATCCTCTCTTCCGGCGGCGGGCGGGCGTCGGTATCGAGGAAGCCGTCCGCTCGGACGTGCCGCGGCTCTTCCGTGCCAGCGAGTGGGACGCCGGCTTCGCCGCCGACGCGATGGTGCCGGCGCTCGAGTGGACGCTCGACGGGCTCGGCATCGACCTGCGGGCGCAGGAGAACGTCCACCTGGACATCGAGCCCCGGCCGCAGAAGTCGCCGCGCGCCTTCTGCGCGCCGATCGAGGTGCCGCAGCGCATCATGCTGGTCATCCAGCCGATCGGCGGGCCGGACGACTGGCATGCCTTCTTCCACGAGGCCGGCCACGCGGAGCACTTCGCGCACACGAGCGCCGACCTGCCCGTCGAGGCACGGCGGCTCGGGGACAACGCGGTCACCGAGGGTTGGGCCATGCTCTTCGACTCCCTGGTGGACGACCCGGCCTGGCTTGCCCGCCGGCTCGACTTCGCCCGGCCCGAGGACTTCGCCGCCGAGGCCGGCGCCGCGCTGCTCTACTTCGTCCGCCGCTACTGCGGCAAGCTCCTCTACGAGCTGGAGCTGCACGGGGAGTCGGAGCTCGACGGCATGCGCCCGCGGTACGTCGAGCTGCTCGAGAACGCGACGAAGATCGCGCCGGCCGAAGCCGACTTCCTGGCCGACGTCGACACGGGCTTCTACTCGACCTCGTACCTGCGGGCCTGGGCGCTCTCGTCGCAACTTCGCGCCTTCCTCCAGGAGGAGTTCGGGAGCGCCTGGTTCACCCGCCGCGAGGCCGGCTCGCTCCTGCGCGAGCTCTGGAGCGAGGGACAGCGGCTACCGGCGGACGAGCTCTTGGACGAGGTCGCGGGCACGGAGCTCGAGCTGTCCGCCGTGGGCGACAGAATCCGCGCCGAGGTGAGAGCGTGAGGCGCATCGTCGTCGCCGGCGCGGCCGGCCGCGACTTCCACAACTTCAACGTCGTCTTCCGCGGCCGCGAGGACGTCGAGGTCGTCGCCTTCACCGCGACCCAGATCCCGGACATCGACGGCCGCGTGTACCCGGCTGCGCTGGCCGGGCCCGGATATCCGGACGGGATCCGCATCCTCCCGGAGGCGGAGCTTCCGCACCTCGTCCACGCGGAGAGCGTGGACGAAGTCGTCTTTGCCTACTCCGACGTCACCCACGAGCACGTCATGCACGTCGGCTCGATCGCCCTGGCCGCCGGGGCCGACTTCCGGCTGCTCAGCCCGGCCGCGACCATGCTCCGATCGGAGAAGCCAGTGGTGGCGATTTGCGCAGTCCGCACGGGCTCGGGCAAGAGCCAGACGACCCGCCACGTCGCCGGTGTGCTCCGCGAGGCGGGCAAGCGCGTCGCCGTCCTTCGGCACCCGATGCCCTACGGGGACCTCACCAAGCAGGCCGTGCAGCGCTTCGAGCGCTACGAGGACCTGGACGCGGCCGAGTGCACGATCGAGGAGCGGGAGGAGTACGAGCCGCACCTCGCCGAGGGCAACCTGGTCTTCGCCGGGATCGACTACGGCGCCATCCTCGCCCGGGCCGAGGAGGAGGCGGACGTGGTCGTCTGGGACGGAGGCAACAACGACACGCCCTTCATCCGCCCGGACGTCCATTTCGTCGTCTGCGACCCGCACCGGCCCGGGCACGAGCTTCGCTACCACCCCGGCGAGACGAATCTGCGCATGGCCGACGTCTGCGTCGTGAACAAGGTCGACACGGCCCCTCCCGAGGGCGTCGAGGCGGTGCTCGCGTCGATCCGGGAAGTCAATCCCGGCGCGGTGATCGTGCGCGCCGCCTCTCCCTTCGTCGTGGAAGACGGCGGCGGCGACGAGATCCGCGGCAAGCGCGTGCTGGCGGTGGAGGACGGTCCGACGCTGACGCACGGAGAGATGACCTACGGCGCCGCAGTTCTCGCGGCCCGGCAGCACGGCGCCGCCGAGCTCGTCGACCCCCGCCCGTTCGCGGTCGGCTCCATCCGCGAGGCGTTCGAGGCCTACCCGCACGTGAGCGGGCTCCTTCCCGCGATGGGCTACGGGCGCCGGCAGATGGAGGAGCTCAAGGAGACGATCGACCGCTCGGAGGCCGACCTCGTCCTCATCGGGACGCCCATCGACCTGCGCCGCGTGATCGACATCGGCAAGCCGGCCCTGCGGGTCACCTACCGCCTCCAGGAGCTCGGCGAGCCGACGATCGCGGACATCCTCGCCGGCCGCGGCATCATCGAGTCCGCGCCGGCGCTGGCATAGGCCGGTCCGGTCCCGGGACGCGGGGGCTCGGGCCAGCTTGTGTTTCAAGGGACAAAGAGGAGCTGCGAGCGTCTCCCGCGAATACGCACTTCCCATGACTCGTGAGCTTCGACCGGAGCTTGTGCTCGTGAAACACAAGCTCGATCGCCGCCGCGGCTCGGCCGGTCCGTGCTGACGGTCGTCGCGCTCGGGGGAAACGCGCTCCTCGGGCCGGGCGAGCGCGGGACGGCGGCCGAGCATCGCGCCAACCTGGCGGCAACGCTGCGCGCGATCGCCCCACTCCTCGAGGGGGAGGTCGTCCTCACGCACGGAAACGGCCCGCAGGTGGGGAACGAGCTCCTGCGTCAGGAGCTGGCTGCGCGAGAGGCGCCGCCGCTGCCACTCTGGGTCGCCGTCGCGCAGACCCAGGCCGAGATCGGGACGCTGCTCGCGGCGGAGCTCCGCTCCGTAGCCGACCGGCCGGTGGCCGTTGTCGCGACGCACGTCCTCGTCGCCGAGGACGATCCGGCCTTCGGGAGCCCGACCAAGCCCATCGGCCCGTTCTACGACGCCGGCCGCGCCCGCGCTCTCGAGAGCGAGCGCGGCTGGACGCTCCGGGAGGACGCGGGCCGCGGCTGGCGGCGGGCCGTGCCCTCTCCCCACCCGCTCGAGATCCTGGAGCTCGAGGCCGTCCGGACGCTGCTCCGGACCGGGACGACGGTGGTGGCAGTCGGGGGCGGGGGCGTCCCGGTCGTCCGCCGCGACGGTCGGCTGGACGGGATCGACGCCGTCATCGACAAGGACCACGCTTCGGCGCTCCTCGCGGTCGGCCTGGGCGCGAACCGGCTCGTGATCCTGACCCAGGTGCCGGGCGTCTTCCGGAACTTCGGGACGGACGAGGAGACGCCCATCGCCGAGCTCCGAGCCGGGCGCGACGAAGGACTGGTCGACTCGCTGGCCGCCGGAAGCATGCGCCCGAAGGTCGAGGCCGCCTTCTCGTTCGTGTCGGCGACCGGCGGAGAAGCGCTGATCACGAGCGCGACCGCGATCGCGAATGGTGAGGCCGGGACGAGAATCGTCCCGGCCTCGTCTCCGTGAGGACGCTCGCTCGAGCGCCCGTTACTTGCGCGTGCTCTCGCCTTCGATCGCGCCCTGCGATCCGATCTGGATGCGCCTGGGCTTCTGCTCCTCGGGCTTCGGCACGCGGATCTCGAGGACGCCGTTCGTGTAGTCGGCCTTGATGTCCTCCTCGTTGACGCCGGCCGGCAGCGTCACGCTCCGCGAGAACGTGCCGAAGCGCCGCTCGAAGCGGTAGAAGCGCTCGCTCGAGTGCTCCGACGCCCGCTCACGCTGGCCGCTGACAGTCAGCACGTTGTCGTCGAGCTCGACCGCGATCTTCTCCTCCTGGACGCCGGGGAGATCGAACGAGAGCACGAGCTCCTGCTCCGTCTCCCAGACGTCCACTGTGGGGAGCCAGGTCGAGGACTGCCCGTTGCCCGGCGTGACCCCGCCGGAGAGCTGGCTCATCCAGCGGCCCATCTCGTTCTGAAGAGCGGCGAGCTCACGGAACGGTTCCCAACGTACGAGTGCCATTTCGCAACCCTCCTCTCGTAATTTACCCTTGGTTGCATGATAAAACCTCAGTCTCTTAGTGTCAAGTGCGCCCGGGGATAGGATTGCGCCGTGATCTCAGCCCATCTGAAGGGGCGCGATTTCCTGCGGATCAACGACTGGGCGCCCGCGGAGCTCCTCACCGTTCTCGACCTCGCCGATCGGCTCAAGGCGCGCCAGCGCGAGCGAGTCCCCCACGAGGCGCTCGAGGGGCGGACGCTCGGGATGATCTTCCAGAAGCCCTCGACGCGGACGCGCGTGAGCTTCGAGGTCGGCATCGCGCAGCTCGGCGGCGTGGGGCTCCATCTCGCGGCGGGAGATCTCCAGCTCGGCCGCGGCGAGACGATCAAGGACACCGCGCGCGTCCTCTCGCGCTACCTGGACGGGATCATGATCCGCACCTTCGAGCAGGCGGACGTCGACGAGCTCGCCGAGCACGCGGACGTGCCGGTCATCAACGGCCTCACGGACGAGTTCCACCCGTGCCAGGCACTCGCCGACGTGATGACCGTCCGGGAGCGGCTCGGCGGCTTCGAGGGCGTGCGCGTGGCGTACCTCGGGGACGGGAACAATGTCTGCCACTCGCTGATGGTCGCCTGCGCGAAGCTCGGGCTGGACTTCGTCGCCGCGACGCCGGACGGCTACGCGCCCTCCGAGAAGGTCGTGGGCTGGGCGCGGACGGCGGCGGAGACGTCCGGCAGCTCGCTGGAGCTGACGCACGACGCGGGGGCCGCCGCGGCGGGGGTCGACGTGCTCTACACGGACGTCTGGACGAGCATGGGCCAGGACGAGGAGCGCGAGCGGCGGCTCGCCGATCTCGCGGGCTACGCGATCGACGAGGGCATGGTCGCGCTGGCGAGCGAGCGGGCAATCGTCCTTCACTGCCTGCCCGCCCACTACGGGGAGGAGATCACGGAGGAGGTCCTCTACGGGCCGCGCTCGGCCGTCTGGGACCAGGCCGAGAACCGACTCCACGCCCAGAAGGCGCTCATGGCGCTCGTCATACCCTGAGGCAGGCGTGCTTCCGCTCAAGGACAACGTCCCCACCCGGCACCTCCCCATCCTCACCATCGGGCTGATTGCCGCGAACGTGGCCGTCTTCCTCCTCTACCAGGACGCCGGCCAGGGCCGCGGGTTCATCTCGTCGGTGAACGAGCTCGCCTACCAGCCGTGCGAGCTCGAGAGCTCGTGCCGGCAGATCGGCGAGGACTGGTACGTCAACGTCTTCACGTCGATGTTCATGCACGGGGGCTGGGGCCATCTCCTCGGCAACATGCTGTTCCTCTGGATCTTCGGCAACAACGTGGAGGACACGCTCGGCCGCTTCCGCTTCATCGTCTTCTACGTCGCGGGCGGGCTCGCTGCGACCGCCGCTCAGACGTTCGTGACGCTCGTCTACGGGACGCAGCAGGACGCGCAGATCCCGAATCTCGGCGCGAGCGGAGCGATCGCGGCGGTGCTCGGAGCGTACTTCCTCCTGCACCCGCGAGGGCGCGTCCTCACGCTCGTGCTCCCGTTCTTCTTCTTCGAGATCCCGGCGTTCGTCTTCCTCGGGATCTACTTCCTCTTCCAGCTCGTCATCGGCGGTTACTCGTTCGTCCACCCGGAGGCGGGCGGCGGCGTCGCCTACTTCGCGCACCTCGGCGGAATCGCGTTCGGGCTCCTGACCGTGAAGCTCTTCTCGGCAGGGCGGCCGCGGCCCCTGCGGCCGTCCTATTAGGTGCCCCTGATGGAGCGGGCCGAGTTCGAGGGCCACGTCGAGCGCGCCCTCGAGTCGCTGCCCCCCGACCTGCGGCGGGCCATGTCGAACGTGGAGATCGTCGTCGAAGCAGAGAACCCGGAGGATCCCGACCTCTTCGGGCTCTACCTGGGCGTCCCCCTGACGGAGCGCGGCGAGGGCTACGCGGGCGCGCTCCCGGACAAGATCGCCATCTACCAGCTGCCGCTCGAAGAGGCGTTCGGCGACGACCCCGACGTGCTCGAGGAGGAGATCCGCATCACCGTTCTCCACGAGCTAGCGCACCACTTCGGCATCGACGAAGACCGCCTGGCCGAGCTGGGGTGGTCCTAGTCGTTGCGCAGCTTCACGAAGCCGGCGTTGAGGAAGTCCGCGACCGCCTGCGCGGCGAAGACCGTGGTGGCAAAGCGCGTCTGGCGGGGGAAGATGACGAGCGACGACGAGAGGCCCGCCGAGATCCAGAGGCCGACGCAGTAGGGGCACGTGACGAGCTCGCCGAGCGCGTGGCGCCAGCCCTCCGGCTCGGGCTCGCTCGCCTCCTCGTCCTGCGTGACCGGCGCGCGCACGAAGCTCGTCACCTCGTCCTTGGCGACCAGGCGGCCGAGCTTGTAGCTCGCGATCCCGATCCGGGCGACGTCGCCGAAGCCGATGCGGGCCGGGAGGCGACCCCCGGCGAGCAGGGTGAACGCGCCCAGCGCTCCCGCGAACACCGTCGTGAGCGTCGCGTACTCGGGGAGCGGGCGTGCGGTCTGTTCGTTCGCCACCGCCACGTGCATCAGGCGGCCTCGAGCGCCTCGACGAGCTCGTCCTTGGACATGTCCGAACGGCCGGCTATGTCCGCTTCCCGCGCCAGCTCGTAGAGCTGCTCCTTCGAGAGATCATCGAGGCCCTCCGGCTTCCCGCGCGGTCGCCGGCGCCGGCCCTGCGCCGCCTCCACGCTCGCCCGCAGCGCCGCCATGAGGTCCGTCGGCGCCTCCCCTTCCTCGACCTCGGCCGCCTGCACCGTCTCGCCCCGCTGCTTGGCCCGGATGATCTCGCAGAGCTTGTCGCGGTACGTGTCGTGGAAGCGGCCCGGCTCGAACTTCCCGCTGGACTCCTCGATCAGGCGCTTCGCCATGTCCAGCTCGCCCTTCTCGACCTTCACGCCCTCGGGAGCGAGCTCGCCGGCCGGCCGCACTTCGTCCGCGAAGTGCATGCGCTCCAGGGTGAGGACGTCGTCTCTGACGCGCACGCAGGCGAGGTTGTCCTTGTTGCGCATCACGAACTTGGCGACCGCCGCGAGCCCGGTCTGCTCCATCGCCCGCACGAGGAGCGCGTAGACGCGCTCTCCGCCCTCCTGCGCGCCGAGATAGTACGTGCGCTCGAAGTAGATGGGGTCGATCTCGTCGTACGGGACGAAGGCGCGGATGTCGATCGTCCGCCCGCCCTGGGCCTCGGCCTCGGCAGTCTCGAAGTCTTCGTCCGCCATGTAGACGAACTCACCCTTCTCGACCTCGAAGGCCTTGACGATCTCCGAGTCGGGGACCGGGCGCCCTTCGGCCTTGCAGACCTTGTCGTAGCCGATCGGGCTCCCGTCCGGCTCGTGCACGAAACGGAAGTGGAGCTTGTGCTCCTCCACCGCGCTGAACATGCGCACGGGGACGTTCACGAGCCCGAAGGCGATCGACCCTGACCAGATGGCGCGGGGCACTGAGCGCTCCTAGCCTCCTTCGGCCGCTTCCTTCTCGCGACCGCCGGGAGCCGCCGCGCGGCGGGCCGGCTCGTCCACGAGGTCGAGCACCCGCATCCCGTGGACGAAGACGATCGAGCCGCCGAGCCAGCCGCCCACGATGAGCACGCCGAACCCGAGGAGTGTGAGCACCAGCGCGGCCGTCCCGAACTCGCCGTCCACATAGGCGCCGTGGCCGACGATCGCCGCCACTCCGAAGAGCACGTTGGCCACGATCATCACGACCATGTGCAGCGTGGCCGTGCGCCAGAGAGGCGTCCACCGGGTGATGCCGAGCCAGTCGACGAGCCCGGTCACGGCCGCGAGCGCACCGAAGCCGAGGGCGAGGATGAGCGTGATCCACCACGCGGTGGCGAGCGCGTCCTCGGCGACGCCGGCGGCGCCGACGCAGACGAGCACGGTCGCGGCCGTGTAGGCGCCGATCGCCGCGTCCGTCAGGGGCGGATGCAGAGGATGCCCCGGAAATCCCCTGAGCAGGTACGAGGGCTTCATGCCCTCGTTATGCCGCGAGTCCGCCCGCCGGCAAACGTCGCCAGTGCCTCTTCCAGTAATGCTGCCTAGCTTCTGGGTCGTGAGCACCAAGCCAGAGACCGCACTCGTCCGCAGCCAAGGCTAAGAAGCCTTGGCAAGGGCGAGGGTGGGCTCTGGCGCCGCGTGATCGCGGGCCAGAAGCAGGTGTGTATTGCTGGGAGGGGCACTAACCGGCGAGGGCGATGAAGCCGCCCACGATCGCCCCGTACGCGACGTGCGAGACGAGCGTCACCACGGGCGTCGAGCGTCCGTAGTTGAGCATGAGGAAGCCCGGCGGCTCGAGCAGCGGCGTCGAGCCCGCGGCCGTGAGCGGCGTGGCCATCCGCGGGTGCACGAGCGGCAGGAGCACGTTCACGAGCGCGGTCGCGCCGAAGAGCCCGTGCCCGAGCCCGAAGATCGCGCCGATCCACCATCCCCTCTCGTCGATCGCCGTGAAGATGGCCCAGTACCCGACGGCGAAGACGACGCCGAAGACGAAGTGGAGCCCGTAGCCGATCGCCTTCGCGCGGACGCGATTCTCGGTCAGGACGGTGCCGAGCAGGAAGGGGATGTCCATGCGGGTCAGGTGCAGCTCGCTGGCCGCGCGCAAGGTCGTCGTGAGGACGAGCGTCCCCGCGAACCCGCCGGCCAGCGCCCCCCAGATCATCCGCCGCCCGCCCGGGCATAGGCGACGGCGGCGCTTACGAGGCCGAGGTGGGTGAGGCCCTGCGGGAAGTTGCCGAGGAACTCGCCCGTGAGCGGGTCGATCTCCTCCGCGTAGAGGCCGACGTCGTTGGCCAGCTCGAGCAGCGACTCCATCAGCTCGGCCGCCTCGTCGGGTCGGCCCGCCCGAGCGAGCGCCTCGACGAGCCAGAAGGAGCAGCAGAGGAACGCTCCCTCCCGGCCCTCGAGCCCGTCCTCCCCCGTGTAGCGGTGCACGTACGGACCGTGGCCCAGCTCCTGCCGGATCGCGTCGATCGTGCCCGCCATGCGTGGATCGTCGCCGTCGCAGTAGCCCATGAGCGACCCGAGCAGGAGGCTCGCATCGAGCTCCTCGCTCCCGGCGAAGCGAACGTAGCTCCCTTTCGCCTCCGAGAAGCCCTGCTCCTCGACGAAGTCGCGGACCGCTTCGGCTTCCCGCCGCCAGCGTGCGGCGTGCTCTCGCGGCAGCTGGCCGCGCTCGGCGAGCCGCGCCGCCCGGTCGAGCGCGATCCAGCACATCATCTTGGACTGGACGAAGTGGACGGGGCCACTCCTCACCTCCCAGAGGCCGCGGTCCGGCTCGCGCCAGACGTCGCATACGAGCCCCGCCGTGGCGGCGAGCCGCGCGCCCGCTTCCCGGTCGATGTCGTTCCCGCGCTCGACGTAGACCCAGACCGCCTGGAAGAGGTCCCCGTAGATGTCGAGCTGACGTTGGTCGACGGCGCCGTTTCCGATCCGCACCGGCCGCGAGCCGCGGTAGCCCTCCAGGGGGAGCTCCTGCTCGGGGGCCCGGTTGCCGCCGTCCAGCTGGTAGAGGACCTGCAGGCGCGGGTGCGTGAGCTGGGAGGCGTGCATCAGCCACCAGAAGAAGGCGTGTGCTTCGGCGGGGCAGCCGAGGTCGAGCAGAGCCTCGAGCGTGAAGGCGGAGTCGCGGATCCAGGCGAAGCGGTAGTCCCAGTTGCGCTCGCCTCCGAGCGTCTCCGGAAGCGAGGTCGTAGGCGCGGCGGCGATGGCGCCCGAGGGCGAGTACACGAGCAGCTTGAGCGCGAGCGCGCTCCGCAGCACATCGTCTTTCCAGGGCCCGTCGTACTCCCGCTTCTCCGTCCACTTCCGCCAGAACGCGATCGTCCCGTCGAGCCGTTGCTCGACCTCGTCGCGGCTCCCGAAGACGAGCGGCTCCTGGTGCGCGGCCGAGAGCGCAAGCAGGGCGCGGTCGCCGTCGCGTACGTCGATGCGGCCGACGATCGACCCGTCGCCGAGGTCCGCCCCTCCGGTCTGCCCCGCGGCCCACGCGCGCACGGCGACGGCAGTCGCGCCGGCATCGGCGACGGCGAGCCCGTTCCGACGCCCGAGCCGCGCCGCCTGTGTCCCGTACTGGAAGCGCGGCTCCACGCTCCACGCGAGCGGAACGGAGCCCGAGAGACCCTCCACCCGTCGCGCCACCTCTCGCACGGGTGCGATGCCGGCCAGGGGCAGGGTCATCGCGTCCGTCACGCGGACGGCGCCGTCGGCCGTCCGGAACGTCGTCTCGAGCACGTTCGTCCCCGGCAGGTAGCGGCGCTCGTCCTCGAACGGGACCTCGGGCGCGAGCGCGAAGCGCCCGCCCCGCTCCGCGTCGAGAATCGCCGCGAAGACACTGGGCGAGTCGACGTCCGGCAAGCAGAGCCAGTCGATCGACCCGTCCGATGCCACGAGCGCGGTCGTGCGGCCGTCGCCGATCGCCGCGTACTCCCGTATGGGGGCGTAACCGTCCGCACGCATGTCGCCTGGGAGCCTAGGGCATGAAGCAGCCATGGCTCAGCTCCGGCGTGAGCGCCTCGCAGCGGGATTCGCGCGACTCCTCGTGCGCCTGCGCTTCCTCGTCCTCCCCGCTTGGATCGCCGCCGCCCTCGCCGCCACGCTGACGCTTCCGGGGCTCGGAAGCGGAGAGCCGCTCGCGCTCGGCGGGCTCATCCCGAAGAACTCGGAGGCCGTGGAGACGGGCGAGCGGGCCGCCGGTCTCTTCGACGTCCCGCTCACGACGGACACGATCGTCGTCCAGCGCGACCCGGGCGGGCTGTCGGCCGACGCGCAGGCGCGGACGGTCGAGCGGGCGGTCGCGGCAAGCGCCGATGACGCCGGGGGCGACGAGATCCTGTTCGCGCTCCCGGTCCTGAACACGTTCCAGCTGCTCCCCTCCTCGCGCGAGAACGGCACCACTGCGGTCACGTACCTCTGGTTCTCTCCCGGCGCCAGCCTCACGGCCCAGTTCGCCCTCGCGAACGAGTACGCGGAACAGGCCTCGGAGCCCGGGGACGGGCTCGTCGGCGTCACGGGGCCCGCGCCCGCCCGCTGGCAGCAGTTCGAGGAGATCGACGACGCGCTCGTCATCGTCGAGGCGGGGACGGTCGCGCTCATCGCCCTCGTGGTCGGGCTGACCTTCCGCTCCGTCGGCGCTCCGCTCCTCGCGCTCTTCGTCTCGGGTGTCTCCTTCTTCGTCTCCTCGAGACTCGTCCCGTGGGTGGGCGACGCGCTCGACGCTTCGGTGCCGCAGGAAGTCGAGCCCCTCGTCGTCGCGCTCACGCTCGGGATCGCCACCGACTACAGCGTCTTCTTCCTCGCGGCCTGCCGGCGGCGGCTCGCCGAGGGCGAGAGCCGCGTCGAGGCGGCCGAGCACTCCGCCGCCGGCGTGGCGCCGATCGTCGCGACGGCGGGGCTGATCGTGGTCGCGGGCACAGCCGCCCTCCTGGTCGGAGAGCTCGAGTTCTTCCGCGCCTTCGGGCCGGCGCTCGCCCTCACAGCCGCCGTTACGCTCGCCGTCTCCCTCACGCTCGTCCCCGCGTGCCTTGCGCTGTTCGGCCGTCTCGTCTTCTGGCCTCACTTCCGCCCGGGCGACCGGCCTGCGAGGTGGGACGACCGACCGTCGCCGGCGCGCCACGCGCTGGCCCGTTTCGTCACCTCACGTCCCGTCGCGGCGCTCGTAGCGCTCGTCTGCATCGGCGTGCTGGCGCTCGCCGCGACAGGCCTCTCCCGCACCGAGCTCGCGTTTCGGCTGATCACCGGCCTGCCGGCCGGAACCGAGGAGCGCCGCGCGGCGGTGGCCGCGGGAACGGGCTTCGCGCCCGGGATCCTCGCACCCACGGTTGTCCTCGTGGAGGGGAGGGGAGTCGCAGAGAGGAGTGCGGAGCTCGCGGGTCTCCAAGACGCGCTCGGCGAGGAGCCGGGCGTCTCCGGGGTGATCGGCCCAGGAACCCTGCCCGGCGAAGCGCCCCGTGACGTGTTCCTCGCCGAGAACATGGACGCGGCCCGGTTCGCGGTCGTCCACGACACGAATCCACTCGGGTCGGAGGCGATCGAGGACCTCGACCGACTGGACGAGCGGCTGCCGGAGCTTCTGGAGGCGGCCGACCTGAGCGACGCAACGGCGACCGTCACCGGCCAGACGGCCGTCGCGCGCGACACCGTCGACGCCGTCGTCGGAAGCTCGGAGCGCGTCGGGGCCGTCGTGCTCGGGATCAACTTCGTGCTGCTCGCTCTCTTCCTGCGCGCGCTCGTCGCTCCGCTCTACCTGCTCGCGGCGAGCCTCCTCTCCGTGGCGGCCACACTGGGTCTCACCACGTACCTCTTCCAGGGGCTCCTCGGCCACGGCGACCTGACGTACTACGTCCCCTTCGCCGCGGGCGTCCTCCTCGTGTCGCTCGGGTCCGACTACAACGTCTTCGTGGTCGGGCGCATCTGGGAGGAGGCGCGGCGGACGGACCTGCGGGAGGCGATCGCCCTCGCCGCGCCGCGCGCTTCCCAGGCAATCAGCGTGGCGGGGACCGCGCTCGCCCTCTCGTTCGCCATGCTCGGCGTGATCCCCCTCGACGGCTTCCGCGAGTTCGCCTTCATGATGGCCGCCGGCGTCCTGATCGAGACGTTCCTCGTCCGCTCCCTTCTCATTCCCGCCCTCGTCTCGCTTTTCGGCGGGGCGGGCGCCTGGCCGGGAAGGCTGCGCCCCCCGGCGGAGGCTCAGTCCTCGACGGGCTCCGCCGGCGCCGTCTCGAGCTCGACGACGAAGAGGTAGCCGAAGTCGCGGCGAAGGCGTCGACCAGCCGGGCCGCCGGCGAAACGCGGGCTTCCCTCAGGTGCGGGGCGCGATCAGCGCGAGCCCGGTCTCGGGGTCGTGCTCCTTGCGCAGGTGGCCGGGCGACTCCACGAGCACGAGCTCGAGCGTCGGGCGGACGCGCGCACCGAGCAGGTGGCCGCCGTGGGCGCTCCCATCGCGCTTGCCCACGACGACGTGGGCGTGGACGGAGGGCTCTCCGCCCTTCAGGGCGATGTCCCCCGCGAGCGTGAGCACCTCGACCTGATCGGCGAGCGGGATCTCCTCGTAGGTCTTCCGCTCCCAGTCGAAGTAGCCGAGCGTCAGCTCGCTGAAGGCGCCGATGGCCGTGAAGCGCGCCGCGGTCAGCTCGTGCTCGCGGGCGAAGGCCTCCAGGGTCGAGACCACCTCGTCGCCGGATTCGAACACGAGCAGATGGCTCGTCTCCTCGTCGCGCGCCAGAACCTGAGCTCTCATCGTTCTCCTATCCGGTCGGTGTCGACTCCGAGCTCGCGAAGCTCGGCCAGCGCGTCTCGGATCAGCTCGAAGCCCTCGAGGCCGAGAGCGGAGCCGGCCTCGAGCAGGGAGGGCAGCTCGTCGAGGTCGCCCGCGCGCACGGCGGCGAGCGCCTCCTGCGCCTGGGCCGCCCCGTCGGCCAGCGCCTCGAAGCCGGAGACGAGCCTGTCGTGCGGACCCGCGAGCTCCTCGGGCGGGTCCGCCCCGCGGAGCTGCGCTTCGGCCTCGCCGGCGGCTGTCTCCAGCTCCGCGAGCGCCGCCTCGAGCTCCTCGAGGGCGGAGACGTCCGCGAGCCCGCCCGAGGCCTCGAGCACGGGATCGAAGGCCTCTCCCAGCGTCTCGAGGTAGCCCGCCTGCGGCGCGGGCTCGGCCTCCGGGGCCTGCGCCGGCGTGTCCTCTCCGCCGCATCCTGCGCCGAGCACGGCGGCTGCCACGGCCAGGACCAGGAGCCAGGCCCTCATCGACGACCTCCGAGTGCGAGCGCGGCTCCGCCGGCCGCGAGCCCCGCCGCCCCAGCGAGGATCGCGACCCGCCGGGCTCGTTGCCGCGCGCTCGGCTTCGGCTTGCCGGCCGGCTCGCCGTCGCGCGCGAGCTTCAGCACCTCCGCGAGGTGGAGCGCATGCCGTCCGGCGCCGTGCTCGATCTGCGTCTTGCAGGAGAAGCCGTTGGCGACGACGAGCACGTCGCCCTCCAGCTCTCGCACGCGCGGAAGGAGCCCCTGCTCCCCGCAGGCCATCGAGATCTCGTAGTGGTCGGCCTCGAACCCGAACGAGCCCGCGAGCCCGCAGCAGCCGGCCGAGAGCTGTTCCACCTCGAGGCCCATGCGCTCGAGGAGCTCGCGGTCCGGATCGAGGCCGCCCGTCGCCTTGTGGTGGCAGTGGCCCCAGAGAAGCGCCTTCCCCTCGAGCCGGGGCAGCTCGACCTCCGCCTCGCGCAGGAACTCGCCCAGGTGGTGGACGCCCCGGGAGAGCCGCAAGGCGTCGTTGTCGTTGGGGAGCATCTTCGGGAGCTCGTCCTTGAAGGTCGCCACGCAGCTCGGCTCGATCCCGACGATGGGGGTGCCCGCGCGGATGTCGTCCCGCAGGCCCCTGAGGACGTTCCCGAGATAGCGCTCCGCGAGGTCGAGGAAGCCGTAGTCGTAGAGCGGCCGCCCGCAGCACAGGTGGCCCTCCGGGACGACGACGTGGAAGCCGGACGCCTCGAGCGCCTCGACCGCGGCGACACCGACCTCCGTGTGGAAGTGGTTCGAGAAGGTGTCCGCGAAGAGGACGACTCGCGGCCCGCCCGCGTTGCGCTCGCCCCGCTCCCGGAACCACTGCCGGAGCGTGACCGGCGCGAAGCGTGGAGCCTCGCGCTCTCGCGCCATCCCGGCGGCCACCTTGAACGCGGTCGCGAACGGCTCCGTGCCAGTCAGGCCGTTGACGACACCGGGGGCGAGCGACGCCAGGCGGGCCGCCCGGTCGATGAGCCCGAAGGCGTACGCGTGCCGCGGCCGCAGCCGCCGCTTCCAGTGATGGTGCAGGAACTCGGCCTTGTAGGTCGGCATGTCGACGTTGACGGGACAGTCGTTCGTGCAGCCCTTGCAGGAGAGACAGAGATCGAGCGCATCGAAGACCTCCTCGCTCCGCCAGCCGTCCTCGACGACGTCGCCCTGGAGCATCTCGAAGAGGAGCCGCGCGCGGCCTCGCGTCGTGTGCGTCTCCTCCCGGGTGACCATGTAGCTCGGGCACATGACGTCCGCGCCCGTCGGGATCCGGCACTTGCCGACCCCGACGCAGCGGAGTGTCGCGTGGGCGAAGTCGAAGTCGTCCTCCCGGTAGGCGAAGCGGGTCTCCGGCCGCCACGGCTCGTAGTCGGCGCCGAGCTTCAGGTGCTCGTCGAGCCGGTAGGGATCGACGACCTTGCCTGGGTTCATCTTCCAGTCCGGGTCCCAGATCAGCTTGAACTCGCGGAAGGCCTCCACGAGCTCGGGCCCGAACATCCGGGGGAGGAGCTCCGCCCGAGCCTGGCCGTCGCCGTGCTCGCCGGAGAGGGAACCGCCGTAGGACACGACGAGGTCCGCCGCGTCCTCGACGAAGGAGCGGAAGTCGCGCAGCCCCTTCGCCGTCCGGAGGTCGAAGTCGATGCGTGAGTGGATGCAGCCCTGGCCGAGGTGCCCGTAGAACGCGCCGACGTAGCCATAGCGGTCGTAGAGCTTCTTCAGGTCGCGGAGGTAGGCGCCCACGCGATCGGGCGGCACGGCCGAGTCCTCCCAGCCGGGCCAGTGGTCGCGCGGGTCGTCGGTGGGAAAGGCGGTCGCCCCTAGGCCCGCCTCCCGCACCTCCCAGATCTTCCGCTGCTGCTCCGGCTCGCGGAACACCTGGAGGGCCTCCGGCGGCACGTCGCTCCCGGCGAGGTCTTCTTCGAGCCGGTGGGCCCGCTCCTCCGCCTCCTCGCGCGTCTCGCCGCCGAGCTCGACGAGCAACCAGGCGTTCCCCTCCGGCATGAGCTCGAGCGCCTTCCCGTGCATCCCCAGCTTGCGTTCGTTCGACATCAGGCGCTCGTCGATCGCCTCGAGCCCGAGGGGCTCGTGGCTCAAGATCTCCGGGACGTGGTCGCCCGCCTCGAAGATGCTCCCGTAGGAGACCACGACGACCACCCGCTCAGGCGGGGTGGGGACGAGCTGGAGCGTGGCCTCGAGCACGGTCGCGCACGTCCCCTCGGTGCCGACGAGCGCCCTCGCGACGTTGAAACCCCTCTCGGGCAGGAGCTCGTCGAGGTTGTAGCCCGACACGCGGCGAGGGATGTCGGGGAAGCGCTCGCGGATCAGGTCTCCGTAGCGCTCGCGCAGGTCGCGGAGGCCCGCATAGATCTCCCCCCTGCGCCCACCCGCGCGCACGATCGCCTCGAGCTCCTCCTCGCTCGTCCGCCCGACCCGCAGGCGCAGCCCGTCGTACGTGAGCACCTCGAGCTCGCGCACGTTGTCCGACGTGCGCGCGCCCTCACCGAGGAGGGCCGCCTGCACGGAATGGACGCCGCAGGAGTTGTTGCCGACGTTCCCACCGATCGTGCAGTAGGCGTGCGTCGAGGGGTCCGGCCCGAAGACGAGCCCGTGCTCCCCCGCCATTTCGTTCACGTGCTCGTTGATCGCGCCCGGCTGCGTGCGGGCGAGCCGGCGCTCCGGATCCACCTCGAGGATCCGGTTCAGGTACTTGGAGAAGTCGATCACGACCGCGAAGTTGACCGCCTCCCCGGAGAGGCTCGTGCCCGCCCCGCGGGGCGTGATGGGAGCGCCGTGCTCGCGACAGACCGCGTGCGCCGCCACCACGTCGTCGATCGTCTTCGGGACGACCGCGCCGATCGGAACCTGGCGGTAGTTGGACGCGTCGGTCGCGTAGAGGGCCCGGCTCTGCGACCCGAAGCGAACCTCACCCTCGAGCGCGGCCGAGAGGTCGCGCGCGAGGGCGCGCGCGTCGATCTCGACCGAGCCCCGCGGCGCCGTGGCAAGGCGCGGCGTCGTCTTGGCAGGGACCTCGAGCTTCACCGTCTGCCTTCGTAGACGAGGTAGGGCGCGCCGTCCTCGCGCCTGAGCTCGAGCCCGAGCCCCGGCCTCTCTTCGTCCGGGCGAATGAAGCCCCCCGCCGGCGAGGGGACGCCCTCGAAGAGCATCTCCTCGATCCGGACGTGGTCGTGGAACCACTCGAGGTGGCGGAGCCGGTGGACGGCGCAGAGCGCGTGCGCGGAGACGGCCGGGGCGCAGTGCCCCGAGAGGTCGATTCCGTGCGCCTGGGATAGCGCGCCCACGTGGAGGATGCCGGTGATGCCGCCGCAGCGGGTGACGTCTGCCTGGAGACAGTCGACCGCCCCAGCCGCGAGGAGGTTGCGGAAGTCCGCCGGTACGTAGGCGTACTCGCCGGCGGCGACGTCGAGGCCGGCGGGCCCCCGGTCGCGCAGGAGGCGCAGGCCCTCGAGGTCGGCGGAGGAGACGGGCTCCTCGAACCAGGAGACGCCCCACTCGCCCGCGAAGCGCTCCGCCCAGGCGAGGGCCTCCTTGCGCGTGAGCGCCCCGTTCGCGTCGACGAAGAGCTCGGTCGCGGGGCCTACGGCCTGACGCGCGGCCGCGAGGCGCGCGGGATCCTCCGTCGGCTCCCTCCCCACCTTCATCTTGACGCGCGGGATCCCCTCCTCGACCCAGCCCGCAAGCTGCGCCTGCAGGCGGGGAAGGTCATAGGAAGTGAACCCTCCGGAGCCGTAGACGGGCACGGCGTCGTGGGCCCGCCCGAGGAGGTCGGCCAGGGGCAGGCCGAGGAGCCGCGCCTTCAGGTCCCAGAGGGCGACGTCGACGGCGGAGAGGGCGCAGAAGCCGAGCCCCGGGCGGCCGGCGTTGCGGAGGCGCGCGCCCAGCGCAAGCCACACCTGCCCGAGTGCGAGGGCGTCCGCGCCCTCGACGAGGTCGGCGAGCTCGTCGTCCACGAGCCTGGCAGCCGCGGCCGGCGCGTACGTGTAGCCGAGGCCGGTCTCTCCTCCGGCGTGGACCACGACGACGACGATCGTCGTCGAGTCCCAATCGAACGTCGCGTCCGACTCAGGCTCGTCCGTGGGGATGGCGTAGGCGGCGACGTCGAGCCGCTCAACCGCGACGTCGACCCGCTCGCGTGCGACCGCCGTCATCTATCGCC
>DASQWP010000066.1:0-5149 GCA_035640195.1 Gaiellaceae bacterium
TGGCGATCCCCGACGCGATCCTGCTGAAGCCGGCGAGCCTCACCGACGACGAGTGGGCGCTGATGCAGCGCCACGCCGACGAGGGCGCGCGGATCATCGACCGCCTGGGCTTCCTCGGGGACGCCGTGCCTTCAATCCGCCACCACCACGAGCGCTGGGACGGGACCGGCTATCCGGACCGCCTCGCCGGCGAGGAAATCCCCCTCGGCGCCCGCATCATCCACGTGGCGGACGCGCTCGACTCGATGCTGACGACCCGTATCTACCGGGCCGCTCGGCCTGCTCCTGAGGCTCTGGAGGAGCTTCGCCGTGGCTCGGGGAGCCAGTTCTGCCCTCGCTGTGTCTCGGCGCTCGAGCGCCTGCTCCAGGGGGAGCACCCCGAGGAGCTCCGCGCACGCCCGTATCTCCTGGCGACCGCTTCCTAGCTCTGCCGCCGCAGCGGTGGCCCCTTGGCGCGGCAGTTGCAATCCGTCCAACCTGCTCTATCATCGGGAGGATGGCGCCCCGGATCGCGCGCAGCGAGCTGGCCGGCTTTCGGCGCGAACTGCGCCGCCGCTACAGCAACGAGCAGATCCTGGCGGAGCTGCGGGCGTGCGCCGAGCGCTTGGGGCGCTCGCCGACCATGCGCGAGTTCGCCGCCGACGGGAGAACGCGCCTGCACCCCCAGACGGTCGTGGTCCACTTCGGGAGCTGGAACCGCGCCAAGCGCCTAGCCGGCCTCACGCCGAGGCGGTTTGCGACCCGGGACGAGCTCTTGGCCCAGCTCCGCGCCCTCGGCGAGGAGCTGGGGCGGATCCCAACCGGCGGCGATCTCGACCGGAGGCGGGCGGCAATGCCCTCGAAGTCGCTCTACTGGCACGCTTTCGGCTCGTTCACGAACGCGCTCCGGGCGGCCGGATTCGACGTCCCACGTGGCCAGGAACGCCTCGAGCGCGCCCTCGCGCAGGGCGAGCGCCTGGCGAGGAGGCTGAGACGGCTGCCGCGCCTGGCAGACTGGGCCCGCGCCCACGAGCGGGACGCCCGGCTCCTCAGCGAGTGGCAGGTCTACCGGCTCTTCAGGGGCGGACGCGGCGGCTGGCCCGCGTTCCAGTATCTCGTGCGCGAGCGGCTGGCGCGGAACGGCGTCGAAGTGCGGCCCGACGGCCGGATCGAACGCTAGCGCGCGGTCGCGGGGGCCGCGATCGCCGCGAGGCGGGCGAGGCAGAAGCGCGCCTCGTCAGGCGCCCGCATGGAGGGGAGGAGCTCCTCCGTGAAGCTCGTGTCGGGCTCGAACGTCTCCGCGCTCGCCACGCTGCCCTCGGCGAGCGTAAGCAGCGTGCCCTCCGGCACCTCCTGCATCGCGAGCGCCGTCCCCGCGTAGCGCTCCGTCAGCTCGAGCGCCTCGCGCGTCGAGGCGAAGACGAGCTCGTTCCGCCCCTCGCCGATCCAGAGGGGCCGCCCGATCCCGCGGGCGAGGAAGACGACGTCGGGCGAGCGCTCGTCGAACCAGGCGGCCGCCATGGACCCGTAGAGCTCGGCGAGCGCGCCGGCGCGGCTCTCCTCCTGCTCCGCGAGCGCGAAGATCGCCTCGGAGTCCACGGTCATGTCGGGCTCGTCCCGCTCGAAGCCGTAGCACGCGAAGAGCTCCTCGTCGTTGGCGATGATCCCGTTGTGGATGCCGACGACGGACCCGTGGCGCACGGGATGGTTGTTGGCGGCCCGGCTGGGATGGCCCTTCGTGTAGTCGCGGACGTGGACGAGGGCCTGGCGGGCCGCGGGAGGCAGCTCGAGCACGTCGAGCAGCTCGCTCGCGCCGGTCCGCTGCTTGTGCACGGCGAGCGGCACGTCCGGGCCGCGGTACGCGTATCCGACGGCGTCCGCGCCCCGCCCGGAGATAGCGGCGAGAAGAGCCTGTGCCACGAGGGTCCGGTCGACCCGGCTTTCCGCGCTGACGCTATATCCGGCTATGCCGCACAACTGCCTGTCTGCCCTCGATGCTAGGAAACGCCCCGGACGGTGGGCCCGAGCGGCAGCGCGTGCCACCGGCCCAAGGCCTGACACTATAGCCATCGGCATCGGCCTCGACGACGTCTATCCCCCTAACCGGTGCTGCTCCTCAAGCCCGCCCGACGCGCCGCCGATACGGGGGACGTGGAGCACCAGCCTGCGGAAATTCCCCACGAGTCGAAGCCCGTCGCGGACGCCGAGCCGAAGCTCGAGCTCGTCCCCGACCCGGTGGACGAGGAGGAGCAGGAGGAGGACGAGCGCGAGGAGAGCGAGGCTCCGGCCCCCACCCAGGACCCGCTCAAGCTCTACGTCCGGCAGATCGGCGACGGCCGCCTGCTGACGGCCACGGAGGAGCGAGAGCTCGCCCGGCGCAAGGACGAGGGCGACGAGTGGGCGAAGCGGCGCCTGATCGAGTGCAACCTCCGCCTCGTCATGTCGATCACGCGCAACTACGTGAACGCGGGCGTGCCGCTCCTCGACCTCATCCAGGAGGGCAACCTGGGGCTCATCCGAGCCGTCGAGAAGTTCGACTACCGCATGGGCTACAAGCTCTCGACGTACGCGACGTGGTGGATCCGCCAGGCGGTCACGCGCGCGATCGCCGACCAGGGGCGCACGATCCGCCTGCCCGTCCACGTCGTCGACCAGGTGCGGCGCGTGATGCGCGCCCGCCGCGTCCTCACCCAGCGGCTCAACCGCGACCCGCTTCCGGAGGAGATCGCCAAGGAGTCCGGCTTCGACCTGAAGCGCGTCAACGAGCTCCTCGACCTCGTCGAGGATCCCGTCAGCCTCGAGACTCCCGTCGGCGACGGCGACTCCATGTACGGCGACATGATCGAGGACCTGAACTCGGAGCAGCCGGACACGGTGCTCGCGGAGCTCCTCCGCGGCGTCGAGCTCCAGACCGCGCTCGCCGGCCTGAACGAGCGCATGCGCCACGTCCTCGAGCTTCGCTTCGGGCTGGGAGGCCAGCCGCCCAAGACGCTCGAGGAAGTGGGCGCCGAGCTGGGCGTGACGCGCGAGCGCGTCCGCCAGCTCGAGTCACGCGCGCTGCGCGAGCTGCAGGCGGCCGCACCCGACCTGCGGCTCTACCTGCGCGCCGAGTAGCGCCCGCGACAACCGCCGCGCGAAAGCGCTTGTGCTCCACGAGCACAAGCTCTCCGCGGCCATGGGTAGGGTGGGCGAATGGCCGGGTTCGTGGACGTCCACTCCCACGTCGTTCCCTCGGGGGACGACGGCGTCCAGTCCGTGGAGGAGGGTCTCGCCCTCTGCCGGGCGGCGGCGGAGCGCGGAACGACGGTGCTCTTCGCCACGCCGCACGTTTGGCCGTCGCTGACGCTCGAGCCCGAACGCGAGGAGGGTGTCCGCGACGCCTTTGCGGAGATGGCGCCGCACGCGGCCGAGGCGGGGCTGGACCTGCGTTTGGGCTGGGAGCTGACGCCCATGCCCGCACTCCTCGGCGAGGAGATGGAGCGCTACCGCCTCGGCGATCTGCCCGCCGTTCTCATGGAGGTGCCCTTCCACGGCTCTCTGCGCCTCGCTGAGAGCCTCGCCGGGCACATCGAAGCCGCCGGCCTCACTCCTGTGATCGCGCACCCGGAGCGGGCGCAGGCGCTCGCCGACGATCTTGGCGCCGCGGAGCGCCTCCGAGGGCCGGACCGGCTCCTCCAGGTGAACGCGACGAGCCTGCTCGGCTACCACGGGCCCGCGATCGAGGCGACGGCCTGGCGCCTCGTCGACGAGGGGCTGGTCGATCTCGTCTCCTCGGACGGGCACCGCTTGGCCCGCCCTCCGTTCCTCGACGATGCCTACGAGCTCGTGCGCGCCAGGGTGGGGGAGAGGGCGACCGCGCTCTTCGACGGGCGTGCCCTGCCCGGCCGCGAGGGTCTAGCGCGACGCGACCGCGTCGATCTCGCGCAGTGACGCCAGGCGGGAGAGCGACTCGATCTCGATCTGCCGGACGCGCTCGCGCGTGATCCCGAGGCGCCGCCCGATGTGCTCGAGGGTGTGCGGCTCCTCGCCGCGGAGACCGTAGCGCAGCTCGAGGACGCGCCGGTCGCGCTCCGGCAGTGATTCGAGCGCACGGTCGAGCGCCTCCTTCTGGAGGCGTCGCTCCGTCACCTCGTCGGGGAGCGGGTCGTCGCCCGCGACGAGGTCGCCGAAGACCGCGTCCTCCTGTTCGCCGATCGGCTGGTCGAGGCTCGTGGAGGCCCGCGCGGCCGCGCGCACCTCGATCGCCTGCTGGAACGGAAGACCGGCCTCGTCCGCGATCTCCTCCAGCGAGGGCTCGCGCGCCAGCTGCGTCCAGAGATGGCGCTCGGCGCGGTGCATCTTCTGCATGCGCTCGACCACGTGCACCGGCACGCGGATCGTCCGGGCCTTGTCCGCGATCGCGCGCGCGACGGCCTGGCGGATCCACCACGTCGCGTACGTGGAGAACTTGAGGCCCCGCTGCCATTCGAACTTCTCGACGGCGCGGATGAGCCCGAACATGCCCTCCTGGATGAGGTCGAGGAAGGGGAGCCCCTGGTTGCGGTAGTTCTTGGCTATCGAGACGACGAGGCGAAGGTTGCACTCGATCATCCTCTTCTTCGCCTCCAGGTCGCCCCGCTCGATCCGCTTCGAGAGCTCCACCTCGTCCGCCGCCGTGAGAAGCGGATGGCGCCCGATCTCTCGGAGGAAGAGCTGGAGCGCGTCGGTCGTCGTCTCCAGCACCTCGGTGGCCCGGATCGGCGTCGCCGGCTCGCGGACCGGCTCCTTCTGGCGGTCCACGACCTCGACGCCGCGCTCCTCGAGCTCCTTGCGGAGCTGCTCGACGTCGGCGGGATCGACGTCGAGGAGCTCGATCGCCTCCTGGAGCTCCAGTGCCTCGATGAACCCCGCGCTCTCGGCGCGTTCGAGAAGCAGCTGCAGGTCGTCGTGTTGAGCGACGATCGCGGGGTCGTCAGCCATTCAGGCGAGAGTCACGGGCGAATCGGGACCATTGAAAGGGGGGAGGGAAGTCTCCCGCTTGCGTGCCGCGCTTACCCTACCCTTCCCGGCGGCTCTGTCAAACCTGATCTTTCCTACTCGACGAGCGAGACCACGCGGGCGCCGAAGTCCGCCGCCCCGGCCGACTCGCTGCCGATGCCCTCCCAGACGACGCTCGTGAAGTGGCCGAACA
>DASQWP010000067.1:0-2503 GCA_035640195.1 Gaiellaceae bacterium
CAGGGAGCGGACGTACGAGGTGTTCGAGAAGCGCTTGGGCTAGCCCACGTCGACCTCGGAGACGCCCTCGAACGCACCTGAGCCCGGTTCGTCGCGGTAGCGCTCGTACACGGCGGCGGCAACCGCGAGGTCCTGGACGGCCAGGCCGGTGGAGTCGAAGACCGTGATCTCGTCCTCGCTCGAGCGTCCGACCTCCTCGCCGATCAGCACGCGTCCGAGCTCGACGACGTCGGCGCGGGCGAGCCGGCCGGCCTCGGCGGCGCGCGCGATGTCCCCCGTGTGACTCGCCTGCTCCCAGTCGTCGCAGACGACGCGGGCTCGTAGGAGCTCGTCGACGGCGACCTCGGCCTTGCCGGGGCCGTCCGCGCCCATCAGGCTCACGTGCTGCCCCGCGTGGAGCCCACCTGCTTCGAAGAGGAGCTCACGGCCCGGGGTCACCGTCGCCACCACTTCCGCCGAGAGCGCCTCGGCCTTGTCTTCGGCGACCGAGGCCTCCGCGCCCAACTCCTCGGCGACGACGTGGGCGCGGTCGGGCTGCGCGTCCCAGAGGACCACCTCCCGCCCTCGGGCGACGAACATGCGCGCGACCGCCCGGCCGTTTACCCCGCAGCCGACGACCGCGGCCGGCGCCGGAGTCGGACGCGCCAGCGTCTCCGCGGCGAGCACCGCCGCCGCGCCGGTGCGCAGGGCCGTGACGGCCCCGGCGTCCAGCACCGCCCGGAGCTCCCCGGTGCGCGCGTCGGAGAGGAGGACGACGCCGCCCACGGTGGGGAGCCCGCGCTCGGGATTCCCCGGGAAGGACGTCACCCACTTGAGGACGGCGTAGCCGCCGCCGGAGGCGGGCATCGCGCGGAAGTCGCCGTCGGGCGCCGCCACGTAGACCTTCGCCGGCATCTGCCAGCTCCCGCGCGCGTGCTCGACGAACGCCGTCCGCACCGCCTCGAGGGCGCGGCCCGGGTCGAGGGCGGCGAGGACGTGATGCGCGGAAAAGACGGGTACGCTCACGAGCGGGGAGTCTCGCCGACGTAGCGGAAGCCCGTCGCCTGGATCGCGCCAGCCTCGACGAGCGCCCGCTCGAGCTCCTCCGAGGCGACGTCGCCGAGCTCCTCGTGGAGATACGGCACCCAGGCGAAGGAGCGCTCGCCGAAGCGGCGGTCGAGCTCGTGCCGCATGTCCGCGTACGCGTGGATGTCGGCGTGCTCCTCGTGGAGGCACGCGTCGAAGGAGCCGGGGGCTTCCCTCCCTCCGGAGGCGGCGAGCGCGAGGCGCCGATCGTAGTACCACTCCGCGGTCGGGCCCTCGAGGCGCTCCTTGGCGAAGTCGTTCACCACGAACGTGCCGCCCGGACGGAGGAGCGCCGCGATCTTGTCGACGGCCTCGCCGAGACCGGGGAGGTGGTGGAGGGACCGGCTCGCGACGACAGCGTCGAAGAGCTGGGGCTCGGCGAAGTCCTCCAGCGTCACGCGCCGGAAGGGCGCCCCCTCCGGGGCCTGCGGGTCGATCGCGGTGACCTCGTGCCCCGCGGCGGCGAGTGCGCGGGCGAGGTCGCCCTTTCCGCAGCCGACCTCGAGAACGCGGGCCGGCGCCGGCGGGAGGTGTGCGAGGACGAAGTCGGTCGGGTGCATAGCTAGGCTGCCCTTGCGTGCAGGTGACAGTTTGCGACGTCGGGCCGCACGACGGCCTTCAGAACGAGCCGAACGTGCTCGTCGCGGCGACGGACGAGTCCAGCTAGAGCCCATGGCCGACGGGCGCGCAACCGGCACCGCCGTCCTGCGTGCGCCGCGCGGGCGGCCCCTGGCCCTCTCCGCCGGCATGCTCGCTGCCTGGGGCGCCGTGTCGGCGGCGCTCGGCTATCTCGTCGCCCGCGTCGCGCCGGACATCCACGGGAAGCCGCTCTTCGAGGACGAGGCCGTGGCCGGTCTCGTCTCCGCCCACCCGTTTCCGGAGCTGCTCGAGACGGTCATGTGGGAGCGGGGAGGAGGGCCCCTCCACTTCGTGCTCTCGCACCTGACGCTCGCGGTCGAGCCCTCTCCGTATGCACTCCGGTGGCTGTCGCTCGCCTTCGCCCTCGCCACCGTGCCGCTCTGCTACGACCTCGGCCGCCGCCTCGCCGGCCCCCTCGCCGGGGGGACGGCCGCGGTCATCGCGGCGACGTCTTCGTTGCTGCTCGTCTACGGAAGCTTCGCGCGCATGTACGCGCTCTATGCGTTCGCCTCGGCGCTCGCGCTCGACCTCTTCGTCCGGGCCGTGGCGCAGCGCACCGGCCGGGCCGCGTTCATGGCGGCACTCGCGGCCTGGCTCCTGCCGGCGATTCACCCGTACGGGGCGATCCTCGTCGCCGCCGAGGCGCTCGTCGGGCTGGCCCTCTGGCGCGGGCGGCCGCTCCGGCCGGCGCTGCCCGTCGCGGCCGTCGGTCTCGCCATGCTGCCCTTCGCCTGGGCGGACCTGCGCCTTGCGGAGCGCTTCGCCGTCGGCGTCGACGGGGAGGACCAGCTTGCGGCCC
>DASQWP010000068.1:0-3473 GCA_035640195.1 Gaiellaceae bacterium
CTCCGCAGCCGGCGTCACGTTTCCCTCCGCGATCGAGCCGCCCATGAGGACGATTCGCTCGATGCCTTCGGCCGCGTCCGGATGGCGAGCCAGGAGGAGGGCGACGTTCGTGAGCGGCCCGGTCGGGGCGAGCGTGACGGGGCGGGGCGCGGCCGCGATCCGCTCCGCCAGGAAGTCCACCGCATGCTGGTCGACGGGGGCCCCTCGCGGGGCTGGGAGCGAAGGCCCGTCGAGCCCGCTCTCGCCGTGGACGTAGGCGGCGACGAAGAGCTCGCGCGCGAGCGGCCGTTCGGCGCCCGCCGCTACGGGCACGTCCTCGCGGCCGACGAACTCGAGCACGCGCAGGGCATTCGCCGTCGTCTTCGCGAGCGTCTGGTTGCCGCCGACCGTCGTGACGCCGAGGAGCTCCACCTCGGGGCTCGCGAGCGCGAGCAGGAGCGCGATGGCGTCGTCGTGGCCCGGGTCGCAATCGAGCAGGATCGGCGTGCTCACGAGGTGCGCAGTATCGCGTCCACGTCGCGGGCGGTGGGAAGGGACGGTTGCGCGCCGGGCCGGGAGGCGGCGAGCGCCCCGGCCGCGCAGGCGCGGCGGAGAGCCTCCTCGCGGTCGCGGCCCTCGAGGAGCGAGACGACGAGGCAGGCCGTGAACGCGTCTCCGGCGGCCGTGCCGTCGACCGCCTCGACGCTGGGCGGGGCGGCCCGGACGGCCTCGGCGCCGTTCTCGAGGAGGACGGCGCCCTCGGGGCCGAGCGTCAGCGCGGTCAGGCTGGGCGGCTCGGGAAGCGCGTCCAGCTCGTAGCGGTTGACCACGACGAGGTCGCAGCGCCGCACGAGGTCGGCGGGCAGCGCCTTCGCCGGCGCCGCGTTGAGGCAGAAGAACTCGGCGCCGCCGGCGGCCGCCTCCACGGCCTCGAGGGAGATCTCGAGCTGCGAGAGCACGGCTCCGGCCGCGTGTCGGGAGGAGAGCAGGAAGTTCGCTCCCGGCGCAACGACGATCTCGTTCTCACCTGCGGCGTCGACGAGGATCAGCGCGACGCCCGTGGGGGCGTCGACCCGCTGGAGCTCGAGCTCGACCCGTGCCGCGTGCAGCGCCTCGAGCGCCTCCTCCGCGAAGGAATCGCTTCCGACCGCTCCGATCATGGTCACGTCGGCGCCGAGGCGAGCCGCGGCGACGGCCTGGTTCGCGCCCTTCCCGCCGGGGACGCGCTCGAAGCTCGCGTCGGTCACCGTCTCCCCCCGCTCGGGCAGCCGCTCGCAGCGCGCGACGAGGTCGAGGTTGATCGAGCCGACGACGGTGAGGCGGGGCCTTGCCGTGTCAGGCGGCAAGCGCGCGCAGGTCGTCGACCGCGCCGTCGAGGAGGTTCTCGCGCAGATCGAAGAGGCCCGCCCAGAGGGCGGAGCGGTCCGGCGCCGACTCGAGCCGGGCCGAGTCGGAGAGCCCTTGAAGCGCACGGACCAGGACGGCGAGCTCGAGGTAGGCGTGCGCCACCCGGTGCGGAGCCGCCACGACGCCGGCCCGCTTGAGCACGTGCTCCCATTCGACGACCTCCCCGGCTCCGGGCTCGCCGTACCAGGAGCGTCCCTCCGCCCCGACGGGCTCGAGCTCGAGGAGGAAGCGTCCGAGGGGCTTCTCGAGGCCCGCGAGGGCCGTCTCCGCCCGTTCGGCCGCGCGGCGCAGGGCCGCCTGGCGGCGGGGCGCCGTGCACGGCTCGGGCTCGCCTCGCGCCCAGCGCTCCAGCAGGCGGCAGAACGCGAGCGCGGCCACCTCGCTGGCGGTCAGGGAGCGAACGAGGCGTGCCGTCGTCGCCTCCGAGACTCCGTAGGAACCCACCAGGGCGGCCCAACCGTATCCGTTTGCCTCGTGCACTACCTCTACTGATACACGAACTCCGTCAAAGGGCGTAGCGTTCCGCCGGGACATGGCGACCTACGACCGTATTGCGGCCCTGCCGCTGGAGATCGAGTCCTACGAGCTCGAGGGTCTCGAGGCGGAGGTCTCGAGCCAGTTCACACGGCGGACGACCGTCGTGCGCCTCCGCGGCGGCGGCCACGAGGGCCTCGGCGAGGACGTCACCTACGACGGCGACGACCAGGAGGCGCTCCAGCGGGAGGCCACCGAGCTTCCTCTCGCGGGCAGCCACACCCTAGACGGCTTCTCCCAGCTCCTCGACCGGCTCAGCCTCTGGCCCTCGGGGCCGGCGCTCGAGCAGTTCCGCGACTATCGCCGCTGGGCGTTCGAGAGCGCGGCGCTCGACCTCGCGCTCCGCCAGGCGGGCCGGTCGCTCGTGCGTGCCCTAGGAAGGACGCCGCGGCCCGTCCGCTACGTCGTGTCGCTCCGCCTCGGCGATCCGCCCTCGATCGAGCCGATCCGGCACATCCGCGAGCTCTATCCGAGCATGCGATTCAAGCTCGATCCCACGCTTTCCTGGAACGAGACAGTCGTCTCCGAGCTCGTGGCGACAGAGGCGGTGGACTCGGTCGACTTCAAGGGCGCGTACAAGGGAACGCCGGTCGACCAGCGCGGCGATCCGCTCCTCTACGCCCGGGTGGCGACAGCCTTCCCGGTCGCCTGGCTCGAGGATCCCGACCTCAACGAGGAGACCGATCCCGTTCTCGAGCCGCACCGCCACCGCATCACCTGGGACGCCCCCATCCACTCGGTGGCCGACATCAAGGGCCTCCCGTTCGCCCCGCGGATGCTGAACTTCAAGCCCTCGCGCTTCGGAACCCTCCGCAATCTCCTCGACGCCTACGACTACGCGGACGAGAACGGGATCCGCATCTACGGCGGCGGCCAGTTCGAGCTCGGCCCGGGACGCGGGCAGATCCAGTACCTCGCGTCGCTCTTCCACCCGGATACGCCGAACGACGTCGCCCCCGGAGGGTTCAACGACGAGAAGCCGCCTCCGGGCTTGCCGGCGAGCCCGCTCGAGCCGCAGCCGAGCGAGATCGGCTTCCGCTGGGGCGACTGGGTGGAGCGCTAGACCTCGACGACGACCGGCAAGATCATCGGCCGGCGGCCGGTGCGCTCCGCGATGAGCTGGCCCACGTTGTCGTGGAGATGCTCCTGGAGGAGCTTGAGCTCGGAGACGTCCTGGTCGAGGCACGCCGCGAGGGTCCGCTCGGCTTCCTGTCGGGCCTCGTCGAGCAGCGGCCCCGAGTCGGCGAAGCCGCGCGCGATCACCTCGGGAGCCCCGAGCTCGAGCCCGTTTCGCCCTCCCATCGTGACGACGACGATGAGGACGCCGTCCTCCGAGAGGTGGCGGCGGTCGCGCAGCGCCACGTCGCGCACGTCCCCCACTCCGAGGCCGTCCACGAACGTGCTTCCCGTGTCCAGCTGCTCGACGATGCGGGCGGCTCCATCCTCCAGCTCCACGACCGTGCCGTTCTCGGCGAGCAGGATCCGCTCCGGCGGCACGCCGGCGTCCATGGCGAGGCGGCGCTGTGCCGCGAGCATCCGGAACTCGCCGTGCA
>DASQWP010000069.1:0-8248 GCA_035640195.1 Gaiellaceae bacterium
CTGCGGGACGTGGGGCTGCCCGGTCGTGCTCGTCACCGGCGACGGGGCCGCCTGCCGGGAGGCGGCCGAGCTGCTCGGCGCCGAGCTCGAGACGGTGGCGGTCAAGCAGGGGATCGGCCGCTACAGCGCCCGCCACGTTCCGCCGGTGCGCGCCCGAGCACTGATCGAGGAGGGCGCGAAGCGCGCGATCGCGAGGCGCGACGGCATCCCTCCGTACGATCCGGGCAAGCCGTGCGAGATCGAGGCCGAGTTCACGACGCCCGACCTCGTCGACCGCTACCGCCACCGCGCCGGCATCGAGATCACCAGCCCGCTCCGGATCGTCTCGCGCGCCGACGACTGGTGGGCCGCCTGGCGCCAGTTCTTCTGAGCTGCACCCTCCTCCAGGGCCATGTCCCGGTGCCAGGCACCGGGTCGTGGCCCGAGCGGACGCGTCCCGCAGAGCGAGCGGCGACCGGCAGGAGGAGGCCGCTACCATCGGAGCCCGTGGCCGTCGCCTCGCCGGAGCGCTACCTCGCCGACCTGAACCCCGCCCAGCGCGAGGCGGTCCTCGCCACCGAGGGGCCCGTCCTGGTCGTCGCCGGCGCGGGCTCCGGCAAGACCCGCGTGCTCACGTACCGCATCGCGCACCTCGTCTCCGCCTGCGGAGTCCAGCCGCACGAGATCCTCGCGATCACGTTCACCAACAAGGCGGCCGAGGAGATGAAGCGGCGCCTCGAGGGCGTCCTCGGCGACGTCACCCGGCGCATGTGGGTGATGACCTTCCACGCCGCCTGCGGGCGCATCCTCCGGCGGGACGCCCCTCGGCTCGCGTACCGCTCCAACTTCACCATCTACGACCAGGCCGACCAGGTGCGCGTGGTGAAGGCCTGCCTGGAGGAGCTCGACCGGGACCCCAAGCGCTTCGTCCCGCGCGGAATCCACGCGCAGATCTCGCACGCGAAGAACCAGCTCGTCACCGCCGAGCAGTACAAGGAGCGTGTCGCCTCCTTCTACGACCAGACCGTCGCGGACGTCTACGAGCTCTACCAGCGGCGCCTGCACAGCTCGAACGCGCTCGACTTCGACGATCTGCTCATGCTCACCGTCGAGGTGCTCGAGCGCTTCCCCGACGCGCGCAAGCGCTGGCAGAAGGCCTTCCGCTACGTCCTCGTGGACGAGTACCAGGACACGAACCACGCGCAGTACAGGCTCCTCCAGCTCCTCGCCGGCGAGCACCGGAACGTCTTCGCCGTCGGCGACCCGGACCAGTCCATCTACGCCTTCCGGGGCGCCGACATCCGCAACATCCTCGAGTTCGAGCGCGACTTCGGGGGCGCCCGCACGATCGCGCTCGAGCAGAACTACCGCTCCACCAACGCGATCCTGCGGTCGGCCAACGCCGTCATCGCCCACAACCGCGAGCGCAAGCCGAAGAACCTCTGGAGCGAGCTCGGCGACGGCGACCCCGTGCGCGTGCTCGAGGTCGAGGACGAGCACGCGGAGGCCCGCTTCGTCGCGGCCGAGATCGCCGCGCTCGTGGACGAGGGCTTGGCCGGATCCGAGATCGCCGTCTTCTACCGCACGAACGCGCAGTCGCGGGTGGTCGAGGACGTGCTCGTGCGCCAGGAGATTCCCTACCAGGTGATCGGTGGGCCGCGCTTCTACGAGCGTGCGGAGGTCAAAGATGCCGTCGCCTATCTCCAGGCGATCGACAACGCCTACGACGCGGTCTCGTTGACCCGCGTCGCCAACCGGCCGCGTCGCGGGATCGGCGACGCGTCGCTCGCGCGCCTGCAGGCCTATGCGGACGCGCAGGGGATCTCCCTCTGGGAGGCGCTCGCGCAGCCGGAGGAGGCCGGCGTGGGCGCGGCGCCGCTCAAGGCGGTCCAGCGTCTTCGCACGCTGCTGGAGTCGCTCATGGCGGGGGCGCTCGAGCAGTCCGTCCCGGAGCTCCTCGAGCGTGTGCTCGAGCGCAGCGGCTACCTCGAGGCGCACGAGGCGGAGCGGACGGTCGAGGCCCAGGGACGGATCGAGAACCTGATGGAGCTCGTCGGGGTCGCCCGCGAGTACCAGACCGCCGCAGCCGATCCGAGCCTCTCGGAGTTCCTCCAGCAGATCTCGCTCTACTCCGACCAGGACGAGCTGGAGGAGGAGCGCAGCCTCGTCACGCTCATGACCTTGCACAACGCGAAGGGGCTCGAGTTCCGCGCCGTCTTCCTCGTCGGGATGGAGGAGGGCGTCTTCCCGCACTCGCGCTCGCTCGAGGAGCAGGGGCTCGAGGAGGAGCGCCGCCTCGCCTACGTCGGCCTCACCCGCGCGCAGGAGCGGCTCGTGCTCGCGCACGCCACCGCCCGCTCCCTCTGGGGGGCGCGGGACTATCGGCTGCCGAGCCGCTTCCTCGACGAGCTCCCGGATGACGAGGTCGAGCGCGAGCGGCTGCGGCCCGCGGCGTGGTCGTCGGTCTCCCGCGGGGTCGTGGCGCAGCGTCCGGCGATCGATCTCGCCACGGGCGACAACGTACGCCACTCCACGCTCGGGGAAGGGGTCGTCACGCGCGTCGAGCCCGACGGCGTCGTCACCGTCCGCTTCGCCGGAGACGGCGGCGAGCGGCGGCTGATGCTCGACTACGCCCCGCTCGAGAAGGTATGAACCTGGAAGTCCGCCCGGCCGAGCCGGACGAGCTTCTGGCCGCGCTCCGTCCGATCTGGCTCTACGGAGGAAGCGCGCCGACGGAGGAGCGGGCCCAGTCCGTGCTCCGCTTCCTCGAGCCCGGCCGCCTGCACGCGGCCTTCGACGGTGAGGAGGCGGTGGGCGGGGCGGGAGCGTTCAGCTTCCAGCTCACGGTTCCCGGCGGGCGCGTGGCGGCTGCCGGGGCGACGGTCGTCGGCGTCATGCCCACGCACCGGAGGCGCGGCGTCCTGACCGGGATGATGCGCGCTCAGCTCGAGGACGCTCACAGGCGCGGAGAGCCCGTCGCGATCCTCTGGGCGTCGGAGGCCGGGATCTACGGTCGCTTCGGGTACGGAGCCGCCTCGTTGTGCGGGACGATGCGGCTCGAGCGGGCCCACGGCGCCTTCCGGCCGACCTTCGAGCCCCTCGGCAAGACGCGTCTCGTGGACCAGGCCGAGGCGCTCTCGGCGTTCCCGGCCGTCTACGACCGCATCGCCGCCGAGACGCCGGGAATGTTCGCCCGCTCGCCCGCCTGGTGGGAGCACCGTCTTCTCTTCGACCCGGAATGGCGTCGCGACGGCGCAGGCGAACAGGTGCGCGTGCTCGTCGAGCTGGGCGGGCGGCCCGATGCTTACGGGCTCTACCGGATCAGGGAAGCCTACGACTGGACGCCGACCAGCACGCTCGAGGTCCAGGAGGCGGTCGGCGCGTCGCCGCAGAGCACGGCGGAGCTTTGGCGCTACCTCCTCGACATCGACCTGATGCACACCGTTGTGGCCGAGCTCCTCCCGGTAGACCATCCTCTCCAGCTCCTCCTCGTGGACGCGCGGCGCATGCGCTTCCGGGTCGGCGACGGCCTCTGGCTCCGCCTCGTGGACGTGGGCGCGGCGCTCTCCGCCCGCTCGTACGCGACCGAGGACACCCTCGTGCTCGAGGTGCGGGACACGTTCTGCCCCTGGAACGCCGGCCGCTGGAAGCTTCGGGCTGCAGAGGCCGAGCGGACGACGGCCCCGGCGGAGCTCGCGCTCGACGTCGGCGACCTCGCGTCGGTCTATCTCGGCGGCTTCACGTGGGGGCAGCTTGCCCGGGCGGGGCTCGTGGAGGAGCTCGCCGAGGGGACTCTCGGCCGCGCGGACGCGCTCTTCCGCGCCGAGCGGGCGCCCTGGTGCCCGGAGATCTTCTGACCCCTTCGAGGGAGGCTTCGTCCGGCCGGATCCGCTAGGGTGGCGCCCCGTGCCCCCTCGCCCAGGGCTCTTTGCAGGGATTTTCCTCGCCGCGCTCGTCCTCGCTGCGCCGGCGTCCGCCGGCTACCCGGAGTCGCCGGGCGACAGCCGCCGCCAGCCGGCGGCCGAGTGGACGGTGCCCCTTCGCGGCCAGTTCGAGTCGGGCTTCGGCTACCGCTGGGGGAAGCTGCACTCGGGAGTCGACATCGCCGTGCTCGGGGACGACCGCGTGCGCGCAGCCTTCCCGGGTGTCGTCAGCCAGGTCGGCTGGCTTCCGAACTACTGGGGCTACGGGCTCATGGTCAAGGTGCGCCACGGCGACGGCCTCACGACCATGTACGCGCACCTCGCCCGGGCACTCGTCCGGCGAGGCGAGACGGTGGAGGCCAGACAGCTGATCGCCCATGCCGGCTGCACGGGCTCCTGCACCGGCCAGCACCTCCATTTCGAGGTGCACGAGCGCGGGAAGCCGGTCGACCCGCAGCGCTATTTGGGCGGGCGCGGCAGTTCGCTAGACTGAGCCTCCCAAGGGCGGTTAGCTCAGTTGGGAGAGCACCAGCTCGACAAGCTGGGGGTCACTGGTTCGAGCCCAGTACCGCCCATCGTCGATCGAAGTGCGCCTTCGCTGTCGCGGAGGCATGACGACTTCGATCGACTCTCATTGGTGACGCGCGGTAATGAGCTCGAGTTGCCGTTCGAAGGGAGCTGCGATGAGTTTCCGGGTCGCCGCGGGTCTTATTTCGTGACTGGTAGCGTCCGATCCGATGATGGATTCGGCTCGCGCGTGAGCGCTCGAGTCTGACTGGAGGGAGTTTGGAATGTCTGAGCACAAGGTCGGAACCCGTGAGGAGTGGCAGGCGGCTCGGGATGAGCTCGCCAAGCTCGAGGCCGAGCAGGCGGAGCGAAACGAGGAGATCAAGAGCAAGCGTCTGGACCTCCCCTGGGTCCCGGTGGAGAAGGAGTACGAGTTCGACACCGAGGACGGCAAGAAGACGCTCGCCGAGCTCTTCGACGGGCGTTCACAGCTGCTCGCCTACAACATCATGTTCGGCCCGGACTACACGGTCGGTGCCTGCCCCGGCTGCACCAACCTGGGGGACGGGCTCGACGGCTCGCTCGTCCACTTGAACCACCGCGACGTGACGCTGATCTGCTTCTCGCGGGCGCCGATCGAGCGTCTGACCGCCTACAAGCGGCGGATGGGCTGGCAGTTCCCCTACGTCTCCACCTACAACACCGACTTCGCCTTCGACTTCGGCCTGGCGCTGACCGAGGAGCAGGCGCAGCAGATTCCCGAGATCACGGAGGTGCTCGACGACCCGCCCGAGTGGGCCCAGGAGTGGGCAGGCCAGGTCGGGGCCGAGCTCAAGGACGGGCTGCGCGAGGGCCCGAGCTGGATCGCCTTCGCGCGCGAGAACGGGACCGTCTACCACACCTACACGGTGATGGCGCCCGACCCGTTCGTCGCCCCGTACTACAGCTTCCTGCTCGAGCGAACCCCGAAAACCCAACCCCCCGAGCCCCGTGCTTGGCGGAAGGACGAGTACCCCGACTGAGTCGAAGCCGTCCTCGGAAGGCGGCGGACGAGATGACGGAGCACACGAAAGGCACGCGCGAGGAATGGCTGGCCGCTCGAATCGCGCTCCTGGCCGAGGAGAAGGACCTCACCCGCCGCAGCGACGAGCTCGCCCTGAAGCGGCAAGCGTTGCCGTGGGTCGCGGTCGAGAAGGACTACCGCTTCGAGACGGACGACGGGACGAAGACACTGGCCGAGCTCTTCGACGGTCGCTCGCAGCTGCTCGTCTACCACTTCATGTTCGGCCCGACGGTCGACGGCTGGCCGGACGCGGGGTGTCCGGGCTGCTCGTACACCGCGGACAGCCTCGACGGCGCCGTCACGCACCTCCCGCCGCGCGGGGTGACGTTCGTCGCGGTCTCGCGCGCCCCGCTCGAGAACCTCGAGGCGTACAGGCACCGGATGGGATGGAGGTTCCCGTGGGTGTCGGCGGCGGGAAGTGACTTCAACCTCGACTTCGCGGTGTTCACGGAGGAGGGGCGAAAGACCGGCAGCGGCTTCAACTTCGGGACGCCGAAGCACGCGGCCGAGATCGACCTCAGGCGCGACGAGCTTCACGGCCTGAGCGCCTTCGCGCTCGAGGACGGCGTCGTCTACCACACCTACTCGTGCTACGACCGCGGTACGGATGTCCTGAACGCGACCTGGCAACTGCTCGACCGGACGCCGCAGGGGCGCGGCGAGGACCCCGAGGGGTGGCCGCGCCGACACGACGAATACGAATCGCCGAGAGGAGTGCCATGAACCTTCCCCGGATCGTCCCCGAGGAAGAGTGGCAAGCGGCGCGGGCGGCGCTTCTCGTCAAGGAAAAGGAAGCCACCCGGACACGCGATGCCCTTGCCGCCGAGCGTCGCAAGCTGCCGATGGTCCGGATCGAGAAGGACTACACCTTCGACGGTCCGGAGGGCAAGGCCACGTTGCCCGAGCTCTTCGAGGGCCGCAGGCAGCTACTCCTCTACCACTTCATGTTCGGGCCGAACCAGGACGTGGGCTGCGACGGCTGCTCGATGGTCGTCGACCAGATCGGCCACCTCGCCCACCTGCACGCACGCGACGTGTCTTTCGCGCTTGTGTCTCGCGCGCCGCTCACCAAGATCGAGGCCTACAGAAGGCGGATGGGCTGGACGATCCCGTGGTTCTCGGCTTTAGACAGCGACTTCAACGTCGACTTCGGCGTCTCTCCGGAGACGCCGCAGCCGGAGGTCTACCAGGACGGCGAGACGTTCGGCCTCAGCGTCTTCCTGCGCGACGGCGACAGCGTTTTTCGCACCTACTTCACGACGGCTCGCGGGGTCGAGGCTCTCGGCAGCGTGTGGACCTTGCTCGATCTGACGCCACTGGGCCGTCAGGAGGACTGGGAGGACTCACCCGCCGGGTATCCGCAGACCAAGCCCTACGAATGGTGGCGCCGCCACGACGAATACGAGGACGCCTAGCGGCGAGCGTCAGGTCAGGGCCGGTGCAAGCTGGTGCGCGGAGACCCTCGTCATCACCATCAAAACCGTCGAGCGCCATCGTGCAAATCCTCGAGAAGCTCGGATGCCGTGAGGTCCGAAGCGTGTCGCGCGAGAGCGAGGGCGCTCTCAGACCTGCTCTACCGGCGTGGGCTCGCGCAGGCGGGGGAGGCGGTGGACAGCTGGGCTCGCGCTCGCCGAGGCGTCGGCCGTGGCACCCGCCAGGAGGGCGGCCACGACCAGCAAGGCGCTCGGTAGCGCGAGAGCCGAATAGGCGAGTAATGCGATGAGCCAGATCGGCAAATCCTCGACCTCCTTTCTTGTCGCTCAAGCTAGGACATCTCTCCTCGGTCGTGGGTCGCCAAGCGGTTGCAATCCCGTTCCGTTCCGGGGAACTCGTCCCCAGAAATCAGGGGGCGAAGGGGCGCGCCCGTTCCCGTAAGCCGCACAGGGCGCGCCCCTGGGAGGTGCCGGTTGGGAGTCCGGCTAGCCAGCTCCGTGCGCTCCAGGTCGCGCCTGGCTCCCGTACTCCCCGCTATGGAGACTCGCGCAAGAATCCGGTCAGGTGGGTTTCGGTTTGGTGAAGAGCGTGTGTCGGGCTTGTCGTTGAGTGAAGCGCCTGACGATGAGCGAACCGGCCGCCGCAGAGATTCAGGGGACGCGTCCCTACGGCCAGGGACTGTAGTTCAGGGTCTCTTCCCGTAGGACGACTGGCTCGACGTGAAGCACGCTCGTCGGAAATCCGCGGCCGGCGCTGCTACCCTGGTCGCGTAATCCAGAGCGAGTCCGGTTCGCGTTATCGACGCTTCCCAGCTTGTTCGTGAGATTCGTGAGGGAGGTGTTTCATGGCAACCGGAACCGTCAAGTGGTTCAACGACAGCAAGGGGTACGGCTTCATCACCCCTGACGAGGGCACGAAGGACGTCTTCGTGCACCACAGCAACATCGCCGGTGAGGGCTTCAAGACCCTCGCCGAGGGTGCCCGCGTCGAGTTCGAAGAGCGCGAGGGCGCCAAGGGCATGGAGGCGACGAACGTCGCCCCGGTCGCCTAGAGCGCTAGGCTAGGGGCCCGTCCGCGGGCGTCCGCGGGCGGGCCCAGTGCCCTCCAGACCGTCGAGGAGTAGCCGCACTCTGCGTGGGTATGAAGCCTCCGACCAGGAAGGAGGTGAGCGCACGTGGCGACGCAGAAGCAGGTACGGGCGGCGAAGCGCAACGTCCAGAAGGCGCAGCAAGGCGCAAAGCGGAAGCGCACCATCGCCAACCTGCCGAAGAGCACCCGCAGCGGGCTCGGCAAGCAGGCGGCTCGAGGCCGCCGGCGTGGCGGCGAGGCGGGCCGGGCTCTC
>DASQWP010000070.1:0-3759 GCA_035640195.1 Gaiellaceae bacterium
GAAGGATGCCACGTATCCGACAATCGGAAACACGGCCTTATTGGGCTGGCCTCGCCCGGTAGCTGTGTCCGAAGTATGTATCGGCCGACCGGACGCGAAACCGCATCTTTGCGCGCGGTCAGTACTGGATCAGCGAAAAGACGTCGTAGCCCTCGAGCTTCTCGCGACCCTTCAGGAACTCGAGCTCGATCACGAAGGCGAGGCCGACGACCTCGCCGCCGAGCTGCTCGACGAGATCGACCTTGGCACGTGCGGTCCCGCCCGTGGCGAGGAGGTCGTCGTGCACGAGCACGCGCGCGCCCTGGGCGATCGCGTCCGCATGGAGCTCCAGGGCGTCGAACCCGTACTCGAGCGCGTACTTGGCGCTCACCGTCCTCCAGGGGAGCTTGCCCGGCTTGCGCGCCGCCACGAACCCGCAGCCCAGGCGATAGGCGACCGCTGCACCCAGGATGAAGCCGCGCGCCTCGGCCCCGAGCACGACGTCCGGCTTGCGCGGCTCGGCGAACGCGGCCAGCTGCTCCACCGTCTCGTGCAGAGCCTCGGAGTCCGCGAGCAGGGGCATGATGTCCTTGAAGACGATGCCGCGCTTGGGGAAGTCCGGGATGTCCCGGATCTTCGAGGAGAGATCGACTGCCACTAGCGCGGAACGATAGACCGAACCGCGCGCCAGAAGAGGAGGTGCGAGAGCTCCTGCGAGAGGGAGGCCAGAGTCTCGAGCTCCTCGAGGCCGGAGTGGCGCCGCTCCGGGTTCGGGGAGCGGAGGGAGGGCGCGACGATCTGCTCCAAGAGGCCGGCCTCGCGGTCGGCTCCTGTGCGGAAGCTCCGCAGGTGCCGGGGGGCGACGCCGAAGCGCGCGAGCCGGAAGCAGGCCGCCGCCACGTCGACGTCCCGGTCGGCGAAGAGCTTGCGCCCGTCGACGGCGTGTGACTCGACGAGGCCGAACTCCTCCAGCTCCCGGACGAAGGCGCCGTCCACTCCCGCCCGCTCGCAGAGGGTGCCGAGGTCGACCTCGGTCTCCGGCGCCCGCAGACCCGCCCGGGGAGCCCGCTCGCGGCGGTGCATCCCGGAGGAGAGCTCCTGGCGGATCACACGCAGCGGCAGGAACTCGTCCCGCTGCAGGCGCAGGATCGTCTCCAGGCGCTCGACGTCCTCCTCTGCGAAGAGCCGGTAGCCGCCCTGCGTACGCCGCGGCATGAGCAAGCCCTGGTCCTCGAGGTAGCGGATCTTCGAGATCGAGATGTCGGGGAACTCTTCGCGCAGGCGCCTGCAGACGGCGCCGATCGTCAGCGGGCGCGTTCCGTCCGTCTGGGCGGTGGCGGCTTCCACCTAGGCCCCGAGGAAGGTGAGCTTGTACTTGCCGATCTGCACCTCGTCGCCGTCCTCGAGGCGTGCGCTCTCCACCCGCCGGCGGTTCACGTAGGTGCCGTTCAGGCTGCCCTCGTCGTCGATGGTGAAGCCGCTCTCGCCGCGCGTGATGACCGCGTGCTGCCGGGAGACCGTGACGTCGTCGAGAAAGACGTCGCACTCGGGCGCCCTCCCGAGGGAGACCCGCTCGCTCTCGAGGGCGAAGGTCTCCCCCGCCCGGCCTCCTCCGGAGCGGACCACGAGCGCCGGGCCCTCGATGCGAAGGTCGGCAAGGGAAAGCGACTCGTCCTCGCTCGTCTCTTCGGGAGTAAACGTCATCGTCGTGTGGGCGCCGGGCTCGTCGTGGATGAGGAGGGCGCCGCACTTGGAGCAGTAGTTCGCGGCCTCGGGGTTCTGGAAGCCGCACTCCGGACAGTGCACGTGCGTCATTCCCTCCGCTCGTCGGCGGCGGCGAGCTCCTCCTCCGTGGGCGGTGGCGCCTTGGAGCTGAGGATCTCGGCAAGACGGCCGACGTCGATGTCGTGGAGCGGGCTCTCCCCCTCCCCGACCTGTCTCTGGAGGCGCGCTTGCAGCTCGGCGCGAAGGATGTCGATCTTCCCGTGCAGGATGCGTCGTTCGTACGAGACCTCGCGCTCCTTCTTCATGAGCTCGCGAATGAGGTCGCGCAACTCCTGGTCGGACAGTGTTCCCAGGTCAGGAAGGGCTTCCACGCGGCACTCCAAGGTCGGGGACTGGGCTCGTGCCCGCACAGTAAATCAGCTGCGACGCCATCCTTCAACCTCGACTTGAGGGTTTATCTCCTACTCCTCTCCCCCGGCCACGATCTCTTCCACGAGCCCGACGAACTCGTCCTCGAGGCGCGCGCCCTCCTCGGGCGTCTCTCCCTCAGCGTAGACATGGACGAGGGGCTCGTCCGGATCGGGCAACACCTGCGCCCAGCCGCGCTCCTCGAAGACCTTGATCCCGTCGCGGACGTCTACCTCTCGCCCCTGCAAACGCTCGGTCAGGATGCGCATCACGGCCCCCTTGCGCGCCCAGGGGCAGCGCACCTGGCGGTGGATGACCGCAGACTCCGGAAGCTCGGCCACGATCTCGGAGAGGGGCCGCTCGAGCGGCGCGAGCAGCTCGAGCAGCTTGCAGAGGCTCGCCACGGCGTCGTAGGCGGGTGCGAACTCGGGAAAGACGAAGCCGCCGCCGACGGAGCCGGCGAAGATGACCCCGTCGCCGGCGGCGGCGCGCGTGAGCGCGGCCAGCGACGAGGGTGTCCGCTCGACCTCGAGCTCGGTGCCTTCGACGAGCCGCTCGACCAGGCTCGTCACCGTGGTCGGGAACGCGAGCCGGCCGCTCCGCCCATCGGAGGCGAGCAGGCGGAGGAAGAGGAGGAGCTCCTGCTCGACCGCCACTTCCCGGGCCTTGTCGTCCACGAGATAGAGGCGCTCGGCGGCCGGGTCGAGGACGACTCCGAAGTCGGCGCCCACCGCGCGAACGAGCCGCTTCGTCTGCCCGAGCGCCTCGGACAGGCGCGCCGCCGCGGGCTCGGAGCGGCGTTCGCTTACGAAGGGGTTCGACGCGACGACCTCGACGTCGAGCGCGCCGAGGACGAGCGGGAGCACGAGTGAGGCGGCCGAGTACGAGTAGTCGATCACGAGCCGGTAGCCGCGGGCCCCGATCGCCTGCGCGTCGAGCGTGCGCACGAGCTCCTGGACGTAGCTCTCGGCGGCGCGGGCCGGGAAGGTGATCTCCCCCACCTCGTCCCAGGCCGCCCGCCGGAACTCCTGGCGCGAGAAGTGCTTCTCGATCTCCTTCACCAGCTCCGGCGTCGCCTGGATTCCGGGCGGCTCGAAGATGCGGATCTCCACGACCTCGGGATCGGCGGCGTTCGGCTGCACGTGGATGCCCGCGTCGTACCCCCTGCTCTTCAGGAGGTGGCGGTTGACGCCGGCGGGCAGGACCTGGAGGTCGGCGGCGTGGACCCCCGTCGAGTTGACGCCCGCGATGAGAGCGCGGCGGATCAGCCGGCAGGATGGCGAGGCGGCGCGGCTCGTGACGACACGGGCGCCGCGCTCGAGCGCCGTCCCGAGCGCGATCCCGAGGCGGAGCGCGGTCTCGGGGGTCAGGTCGACGTTGATCAAGCCTGAGATGCCGTCGGCTCCGAAGAGGCGCGAGGAGAGCCGCGACTCCCAGATGAGGTTGCGGTCGACGACGGCGCCGGACTCGACCTCCTTGAAGGGATAGATGCGGATGCCCGGCATGACGACGCTCTGCGGGCCGATCGTGCTCGAGTCGCCCACCGCCACGCCTTCGTGCAGGCGCGCGTGCGCCCTGATGTCGCACGACTTGCCGAGGATGGCACCTTCGACGAGGACGCTCCGGCCGAGTAAGGTGGAGGCGTCG